>NZ_CAXBFR010000042.1:0-22239 GCF_963975005.1 uncultured Flavobacterium sp. | reverse complement strand
CCCCAAACTTGTCACTAATGCTTGTGCTGAACTTGATTCAGTAAAAGGGTCTGAACAGTACTCTGTACGTCAGAACTTGCACATAATTAACCCCGCAAATTTTCATATTTACCCTATTTTCAACCGACAACAGACAACCGTCAACCCCTTACTTAAAAGAACAATTATTCTCAGCAGCTTTTTTCAACCGATCCACTTCTTTAATGATAATTGGGTTTGAAAAAGAAGCTACATGGTGTTTGTGGTGGAAATCAGAACCCACAAAATCAATCATATCGTTTTTAAGCAATTGATCGGCAATTTTAGCCACTTCTTTACCATAATACCCAGTAGCAGAAAGTAAATTCATTTGAAAATAACAACCTGCTTTTTTTAATTTAGCATAATTTGAAAAATCAGAATGATAAAAAACATAGCGTTCTGGATGTGCTAAAATAGGAATGTAACCAGCCACTTGAAGTTTAAAAATATAATCATAAAGTTGAATAGGCGGATTGATATAGGACATTTCTACAAGTACATAATTATCCTTAATCGTCAAAAGCTTGCCTTCATCAAATAAAGAAGCAAAATAGTCATCCATTATATATTCAGATGCAGCTTTTAATGCCACTTTTTCGGTTAATGCACTTAGATTTTCTTTTGTGAATTTAAGAGCGTTTGAGATTGTTTCTGGAGTATTGTTCCAAATGTTTTCAATGGTATGAGGTGAAGTTATAACTTTTGTAAACCCAAATTCAATCATGCTCTCCAATAGGAATTTTGAATCTTCTATAGTTTTGGCACCATCGTCAATTCCAGGCAACACATGCGAATGAATATCCACATAATTTGTAGGAATTAAATCTAGTAATCGTGCTTTTGGTTTTAGGAATGAAAACATGTACTTGCAATTTGTTGCAAAGATAGTTTATTTAGGGAATAGTAAATAGAGAGAATTAAAAAGTATGAAACGAGATTATTAACTTTTACTAGCATAATTCTTATCCTGTAAGGGGATATTATTAGGTTTAAAACAAGTATTATTTACAAACGAGATTCCTATAGAGAGACAAGATTGTGGTTGAAATTTAGTATATAATGATTCTCAAAAAAAACCTTCTCCCCAAACTGCCACCTTGTAAGGGTCTCATTAGCTATTGCTGAATTTATTTTCAGTAAAATAGAATCCTTTTATTTAATTCACCCTCCCCCTTATTATTCACTACTAAACACTAGCATTTTACCTTTAAAAACAATATGTATAATTTAATTTGCTCCTCACTTCATTTTAGTTTAATTTTGGAATTCTTTATTAAAAGGCAAGTTTTTTCATATTAGATAAGAATGAGGTATGCATGAAAATAAATTAGGAACATCAGAGTGGGATACAATCATTGAATCCAAGAGCACTCTTTTTTCTGTAAACTTTAAAGAATTATGGAATTACCGTGATTTGCTAGTGTTATTTGTAAGAAGAGATTTTGTAACCGTTTACAAGCAAACAATATTAGGTCCGCTGTGGTTTTTCATTCAGCCTATCTTAACTACCATTACTTTTACAGTTATCTTTGGTAACGTTGCCCAATTGTCAACAGATGGAGCCCCAAAAATCGTATTCTATATGGCAGGTATAACCTTGTGGAATTATTTTTCAGCTTGTTTAATAACTGTATCAAGTGTTTTTAATACAAATGCCTCAATTTTCGGAAAAGTATATTTTCCTAGACTTATTATGCCAATGACGATAATTGTATCAAATTTAATTAAGTTTGGTATTCAATTTTTATTGTTTTTATGTTTCATGTTTTATTATCAATTTCAGGGACAAATAAGTCCTAATTTATGGGTTTTAGCAACGCCTTTTGTAATTGTACTAATGGCATTAATAGCAATGGGAATTGGACTGATATTGTCCTCTATGACTACAAAGTATAAAGATTTGAACATGTTAATTGCTTTTGGAATGCAGTTATTTATGTATGCAAGTCCAGTAATCTATCCTAGTTCTTCCATTCCAAAAGACTATCTATGGTTGATGAAATTAAATCCATTAGTGAGTTTGTTTGATTATATTAGATATGCCTATTTAGGAGTTGGTACATTTTCTATAAATGATTTTATATACCCTACAATTTTTTCAATAATTATCCTATTCGTAGGAATTATAGTATTCAACAAAGTACAAAAAACATTTATGGATACGGTTTAAGAAAGTGAGTGGTGAATAGTGAATTGAACGTTATAATATATTAGAAAAATGAATCATAAAGATTTAGATGTTTGGAAAAAGAGTATGGATTTGGTAGAAACAATTTATCAATTGACAAATAATTTTCCAGATTCTGAAAAATTTGGATTAACAAATCAAATAAGAAGAGCTGTAGTTTCAATTCCGTCCAACATTGCTGAAGGTTCAGGTCGTAAAAATGATAAAGAGTTGATTCAATTTTTGCATATTGCCTTAGGTTCTTTAGCAGAAGTTGAAACACAATATTTAATTGCAGTAAGATTAAAATATGTTGTTAAAAATGAAGTTCTTGAAAACGAATTTATTTCGCTAAACAAGTTATTAATTGGATTTAGGAACTATTTATTAAAAAAAAAGTGAATAGTGAGAAGTGAGGAGTGAATGGTAAATAGTGAGAAGTAAATATTTTTCACCATCAACCACTCACCTCTCACCACTCACCACTCACCATTCACCATTCACCACTCAACAAATCACCATTCACTAAAAAATGAGTAAAGTAGTAATAAAAGCCGAAAACATATCCAAGCAATACCGATTAGGTCTTGTAGGGACTGGTACTGTTAAAGATGACTTGAAAAGATGGTTGCATAAAGTAAGGGGTAAAGAAGATCCTTTTTTGAAAATTGGAGAATCAAACAATAGAAGTACAAAAGGAGAAAGTGATTATGTTTGGAGTTTAAAAGATATTAATTTTGAAATTAATCAAGGGGATTCTGTCGGCATTATAGGCCGAAATGGAGCGGGTAAATCAACTTTATTAAAAATTTTAAGTCAAGTAACACAGCCTACAACAGGCAAAATTTATACAAAGGGAAGAATTGCTTCTTTATTAGAAGTAGGAACAGGTTTTCATCCCGAAATGACGGGTCGTGAAAATATTTATTTGAATGGTGCCATTTTAGGAATGAGAAAGCATGAAATAAACCGTAAGTTTGATGAAATAGTTGCTTTTTCTGGTGTGGAACGTTATATAGATACGCCAGTTAAAAGATATTCTTCAGGAATGTATGTTCGTTTAGCTTTTGCTGTTGCTGCGCATTTAGAATCTGAAATTCTAATTGTCGACGAAGTTTTAGCAGTAGGTGATGCAGAATTTCAAAAGAAATGTATTGGAAAGATGAATGATGTTAGTAAAGGGGAAGGTAGAACCGTTTTATTTGTGAGTCACAATATTGCATCCATACAACAACTTTGCAACAAAGGTATTATTTTACAAAATGGAGAATTGCTTCAAATTGGACCTATTTCTGAGGTCATCAATACGTATATTGCTACTGCTGAAAATCAAGACGCAAACTATGCAAATAGGTTTGGAAACAAAAAAGTAGAATTTTTAGAATATCAACTTTGTAACGACAAAGGAGAAGTAAAAACGGAGTTTTTTATGGGAGAAGATATTTGTATTAAATTAAAGATTAAATTTAATGATAATTTAAGGCACGCCGATATAGGGATCAATATTAAGAACAATCTCGAAGAATTATTAACACATATTACTAATTTGGATCAAGAGATTTTGATAAGTGGACTTAAAGGGGAGGTTCAAGAATTTATCATTAAATTAGAAAAAATATTTTTCTCCCCTAATTTATATAAATTAGATCTAGGATTAGTATCAGGTAATGAATACTTTGATTTAATAGAAGGGACATTACCTTTTAATTTAATAGAAGGTAAAGAAATTAAACGAGGTAAATTTCCAAGTCATGTAAAAGTATTTACAAAGTCAGATTGGAATAGAATTTTTTAAAAATTAAAAAAAGGAAATAATGAAAATAATACAAATTGGGACTTGTGTTGGAAATGATGATTTGACAGAAATAGCCCAAATGAATGACCCTGAACTTTTAGTGTTGGTAGAGCCGATGTCAATACATAATAGTAAAATAAAAGAATGTTATTCTAAAAATAGTAATGTATTTATAGAAAACATTGCAATTACAACAACTGACCAAGAGGAAATGGTTTTTTATTACCATAAAGATGACGGTCCTTTGTATGAAGTGGCAACAACTGACATTAATCATATTTTAAAGCATGGTTATAGTAGTGAAGGTGTTGTGGAATTAAGAGTTAAGTGTCTTAAAATAAATGATTTATTTGATAAATATGATTTAATAAATATCGATATTTTGTTTATAGATGCAGAAGGGTTAGATGATCAAATAATAAGATCTATTGATTTTTTAAAATATAACATCAACAAAATTTATTTTGAAAATTTACATTTAAAAGACGAAAAAATTTATAATTTCCTTACAAAATTAGGCTATAAAATTACAAAAAAAATGGGTCATAACGACTGGACTTCATTGGCAGAAAAAAGCACTAAAAAGAAAAAGCGTTTTTTCTTTTTTAACTAAGCATATAGAGGTTTTTTCAATTTTAAAAGGACTTAGTTTTTAGGTTGAATAGTAATATAATTAAAGGTAAATTTATTAAATTATCTATAAATAGGAAGGTATGATAAAAGTTGGATATTTAATTTCATATGATTATAAAATGATTTTCACATCAATGGCATTATTGTATAAATATGCAGATGAAATTCACTTAGCTATTGATAAGAAGAGACTTACCTGGAGTGGCAATTCATTTGAATTACCCGATTCGTTTTTTGAAGAGATAGAGCGTTTTGATACTGAAAATAAAATAAAATTATATTTTGACGACTTTTACAAACAAAATCTTACACCTATTGAATGTGATACACGTGAGCGAACAATGCTTGCTAAAAAAATGGGTAAAGGTTGGTTGTTGCAAATAGATGTAGATGAATATATATATGATTTTGAACAATTAGCTAAGTACTTAAGAAAAAAATGGTATTTACTGTTATTTCCTAAATGGACTCCTGTAGTTTTTAGGGCCAATTGGATAACATTGTATAAGCAACTAAATGATGGATTCCTTTTCATAAAGAATAATGAAACTTTTCCGTTGCTTACTAATATACCTTCTTATGAATATTGCAGGGAAAACACAAAACTAACAAATTATCAAACCAATTTACAAGTCATCCATCAATCTTGGGCTAGGTCGGAAGAAGAAGTGGAAACTAAATTAAAAAATTGGAGCCATAGAAAAGATTTTAATACGGCTGATTATTTGGTGTTTTGGAGAAGCCTAACATCTGAAAATTACAGATCATTTAAAGATTTTCACCCTGTATATCCAAAAGACTGGAACAAATTACATTTTGTTGAGGCCAATAATATTGAAGCCTTTATTATCGAATATGCTAAGAAAAATAAACAAGTATTAATAGAATTTCCAATTAAGATACTTGTTAAAAAACTAGCAAGAAAGGTGTTAAAAAAGTTGCGATGGTAGCTATAATAATTCCATATTATAAATTGGCTTTTTTTGAAAAAACATTAGAGTCTTTAGCACTTCAAACTGATAAGCGATTTATAGTTTATATAGGTGATGATTTTAGTCTTAAAAAACCTACAGAACTCTTAGAAAAATACAACGGTAGATTTAATTTTGTATATCATCGTTTTGAGAGCAATTTGGGAGGTACTAATTTAGTTGAACAATGGAAAAGATGTGTCGCAATGTCAAAAAACGAACAATGGTTAATGCTTCTTGGAGATGATGACTTTTTAGATACAAATGCTATAGAAGAGTTTTATAACTATCTAAGTAAAAATAAAACAATTGAAATTGATCTAGTAAGGTTTAAATTAAAAATTATTAATAATTTAGAAATTGTAGAAGAAAATAATTTTGAATACGATACTATAGAAGATAGTGAACGCTTACTGCAAAGAATGCTTTCAAAAGAAGAAACCATAACGGCAAGTGAATTCGTTTTTAGCAGAAGAATTTATAACATAAATGGAGGATTTATAAATTTTCCACTAGCATGGTTTTCAGATTATGCTACTTGGTTGCAATATGGATTAAAGTCTAAGATACATAACATTGAAACAGCTTCTGTATATTGGAGACTTAGCGGAATCAATATTTCATCTCAATTTAAATCAGTAAAACAAATAAGACTGAAGGTAAACAGTCTATTTCTTTTTATGAACTATGTAGAGACTAATTTTAAAGTAAAAATGAGTATAAAAGATAAATACATCTTTGAGCATTTGAATTATTTGCTTTATGAAATTAAGTTTTTAGATATACTAAAACTAATGATTCCAGAAAGTATTAAGTTCAGATTTAAATTTTTCCCTGTAATTTTCAACTATATTTTATTCAGAACTCAAAAAAATATACTCAAAAAAATCCGTTTGTAATGAAAGTCTTCATACCTCATAAAAAAGATAGAAATGTCTATTTTGACGAAATAATTAACAGTTCAAACAACGAATTTTTCTTTGGATATTTTAAGGAGTATAAGGCTTCTTATACTATAGTTAACATTCAATTTCCAGAAGCTATTTTTGATTTAGAGATTCCTACCAAGGAACAATTAATGGAATTGGAAAAGGCAATGATTCACTGGAAAGAAAAATCTAAAATAGTACTGACACTTAATGATGATAAATCGCATTATGATGAAGAAAATAAATATGACGATTTATTTAAACTAATCAATAAATATGTAGATGGTGTAATTCATTTAGGAGAGCATTCCTTAGTAAGTTATAAAAATGATTTTCCCGAAAAATGTAAGCATGTAGTCATTTTTCATCCGCTTTATGAAAGTTTATTGGAAAAAATTAGTACAGCAAATTTTGAAGAAAAATTTAATTTAGATTTTAAAGATAAATATGTGGTGGCTGCAATTGGGGCTATACGTTCTTTAGAAGAGGTTAATTTACTTTTAAAAATTTTTAAAAGGTTGCCTCATAAAAATAAGTTACTTATTGTTCCAAATATGTTTAATTTTAAACAAAAACCTAACTTTGTACCTTATAGATTTAGAAAAATTTATAATTATTTTGCAGAAAAAAGATACTGCTATCCCTTAAAAAAGGAACAGTATTTTTTTGGACATAACTTTATTGATTATGAGTTTATGGTAGATTTAGTTAAAAAATCATCTTTATTGGCAATTCCAAGAAGGAGAAATTTAAATTCAGGAAATTTGTTTTTGGGACTAACATTTGACAAGCCTATGATAATACCTAGAATTGGTAATTTGACAGAGGTGGCTGAACTAATAGGATTTCCCGTTTTAGATTTAGAGCAAAATAATTTTAAGAAAAACCTGTTGCAAATAGTTGAAACTAACGAAAAACTCGATCTTTCAAATAAGAAATATCAAGAATTAAAAAAAAGGTTTTCTCCTAAAGAAATTGCAAAACAACACGAATCATTTTTTAACGATCTAATAAAAAATATATAAATGGATTTTTTAGTTTCAATTATTATTCCCTGTTATAACCAAGAAGAGTTCATTGGCGAAACCTTGCAATCGGTATTAAATCAGACTTATTGTAATTGGGAATGTATAATTGTAGACGATGGGAGTACCGATAATTCAGCAGCTATTATTAAAGATATAGCTACAAAAAATCAAAATATTAATTATATCTATAAAAAAAACGAAGGGGTTAGCAAAGCTCGAAATGTAGGTTTGGACATCGCAAAAGGACAATTTATTCAATTTTTAGATGCTGACGACCTTTTAAATGCTCCAAAAATTGAGCGCTCCTTGCAAGAAATTAAAAATAATAAAGACTTGCAAATTGTGGTGACTAACTTTAAAATGATATCTTCGGATTCTAAAGAATTTTATCCCCCTTTTTGTGAAATAAAAGATCACTCTTTAACCTTTGAAAATTTCTTGTATAATTTTTTCTCAATTCAATTGCAATGCGGCTTATTTGATAAAAAATTATTTGAATCTTTAAGATTTCCCGAAAACTTATCGGCTCAAGAAGATTGGATAGTTTGGATTTTACTTTTAAAAGAGAAACCAAAATATAGTTTTGTAGATTTGCCATTAGCTTTTTATAGAATTAATCCCTCTGGCAGAATGAATACATTGGGTGCAGGTGACAATCAAATTAAAGTTTTGTCTAATTTGAAGCAAATTTTGACTTATGAACAGTACTATAAGTATACAGTGAATTATACAACTAAAACCTATCAGACGAACAAAAAATTAGAAGCAAACATTGATAAATTAAAAAAATCTGACGAATTTAAAACAGGTTTTTTTCTTAAAAAGATAACTAAGAAAATAGGCTTACTCCATTTTATAAAACTTTTTACACAAAAGAGACAAGTTTAAGTAAAGGCGATAGAATGAAAAATTATTTTAAGCAAAATAGAAAAAAGTAACACTATGATTTCAATTATTATTTGCTCTAGAAACATAATTTTATTTGATAAACTAAAAGAAAGTATTGAAAACACTATTGGAGAGGTAGTGTATGAGATTATAAAATTAGATAATTTGACAATAAATGAGTCAATTACTAAAGTTTATAACAGAGGATTGGCAATTGCAAAATACGAATTATTACTTTTTGTGCATGAAGATGTTGTTTTTCATACTTCAAATTGGGGAAATATTTTAAGCACTATTTTTAATCAAAATTTAAATATTGGTTTACTTGGAATTGCTGGGACAAAGTATAAGAGTAAATATCCTAGTGCATTTTGGCACACAAAAATAGATAACTTATTCATTCATGTACTTCAGCATTATAAAAGCAGAAAACCACAAGTCGATAAGTTAGGCTTTAAAGAAAAAAAATTAGAGAAAGTTGTTGCAATTGATGGCGTTTTTTTAGCACTTAGAAAAAGCATAAATGTTAAATTTAATGAAAAAATTAAAGGGTTTCATTGCTACGATTTAGGATTAAGTGTTGATGTTATAGAAAGTAATTATGATGTTATGGTTACGGATCAAATTTTAAT
Organism: uncultured Flavobacterium sp.; assembly: GCF_963975005.1. GTDB lineage: Bacteria > Bacteroidota > Bacteroidia > Flavobacteriales > Flavobacteriaceae > Flavobacterium. The sequence continues at coordinate 13,175 of NZ_CAXBFR010000042.1, read as the reverse complement.
CGAACACTTTTCAATTGGTAATACAAATTTAGATTTTGTAAAAGGAGTTCTTGAATTTCATTTTTTGTATAAAAACAAACTTTCTACATTCTTAGGTAATAAAGAGTACGACCTTGATACACTAGCTTTAGAACGGTTTTTGGGTGTTTGTTATGAAAATAGATTTATTCCGTTCAAATTATGGATGATTTATTTTTTCAGAAGACCTTTTCATCGATTGAATTTAAATTTATTTAAGTTAGTAGCATATAAAATAAGAAAATAATCATACTTTACTTCAATTAAGTTATGAGACTAATAAAAATAGAATACCTTGTGTAAGCATATGTTAGAAGCATATGTTAGAAGCATATGTTAGAATATGTTTAGGGATTTAAAACCAATTGAATTATGTAATTATAAAAGTGTCTAAATATAAAAAAGATTTTTTTATGAGGATGTTAAATAAATAGAGAATATGGAAAAAAGAAAGAATTTGATATATGATGTTGGAATGCATAAAGGAGAGGATACAGAATACTATCTTAAAAAAGGATTTGAGGTTATAGCTTTTGAAGCCAACCCAGAATTGGTGAATTTATGCAAACAAAAATTCAAAAAGGAATTAGAGAGTAAACAGTTAACTATTGTTGAAGGAGCTATTATTGATCCTGAATTTGACCAAGATAAAGACAATCCAAACATTTTGTTTTATAAAAACAAAAATTTATCAGTTTGGGGAACTGTAGATAGCGAATGGGCAAAAAGAAATGAAAAAAGAGGAACAGAAAATGAAATTATTGAAGTTACTAAAATAGATTTCAAAAAGTGTTTAGAAAAATTCGGAATCCCTTATTATCTTAAAATAGATATTGAAGGTATGGATAGGGTTTGTTTAAAAGCACTTTTTCATTTTGATGTTAAACCGGATTATGTTTCTATAGAATCAGAAAAAGTATCTTTCAAAGTATTAAAAGGTGAATTTGATTTGTTTAAAAATAATGGATACTCACAATTTAAAATTGTAAATCAAGGAAATATAAAAGAACAAAAAGAGCCGTTAAATTCTGAAGAAGGTTCTTTTTTGGATTATTCGTTTAATTCAGGGGCAACCGGACTATTTGGAAAAGATTTACAACAACCATGGAAAGGATATAAAACGGCTATAAATAGCTATCGTTTTATTTTTTTAGGATATAAATTATTAGGAGACAATGGTGTCGTTACCAATAGGTTTTTAAGAAAGATAACCCTTAAAGCAGCTCGTTTTTTTACTAAGGAATCGGTACCTGGATGGTATGATACACATGCTAAACACAGTTCAGTTGCATAAATTATTTGACAACTATTTTAAGAAAAGGAATTAAATTTAAAAAATGACTAAGGTTTCAATCATTATTCCAAGCTATAATCACAGTCGATTTCTAATGGACCGATTAGAATCAATTTCCAATCAAACTTTCACACAATGGGAAGCCATTATTATTGATGATAAGTCTTCAGACGATAGTGTGAATGTTATTAAAAAATTCATAGAAAAAAATCCAGAGTTTAAGGTAAAATATTTTATAATTAATAAGAGTAACTCTGGAAGTGGTTATAATTCTTGGAAAAAGGGAATTGAATTAGCAGAAACAGAATATATTTGGATTGCAGAAACCGATGATTATTCAGATATTTATTTCTTAGAAGAGCAGATTAACGCTTTAGAGAATAATGAAAATAGTAATTTGAGTTTCTGTACTAGTGAGTATGTTAGTGAGCATAAGATTAATCTTTATGATTCAGCAAATAGAACCAAAGATTTAGCTGTCGAAGAAAACAAGATTGGTGTTTTTTCTGCTGATGTTTTTATGAAAAAGATGCCATTTCATTCTTATATAACAAATGGCAGTTCAGTTGTATTTAGAAAGCCCAAAATTGAAATTCTTGGTGAAATCTTTAATAACAGATTATGTTCGGATATTTTTCTTTGGTCATTTTTAGTTCAAAACAGTTCTTTTGTATTTATAAACAAAAAGTTGAATTTTTTTAGAAGGCATGAAGGATCAACCTCATCACATTTGCAGAACCATAAATTAGAATCTGTTTATCACGAACTGGCTAAGTATTTAAATTATTTTAATCAAACAAAAAAAGAGGTTGAATTTTTAGAACATTATATAAAACATTATATTTGGGCTCATAAAAAAGATTTTTTAAACACTTCAAGCCTTCAAAAATTACAATCAAATAAAATGTTGAAAAGGTTATATTTTTATAAACTGACTAAATATGCTATTTCTAAATTAACCAAAAGATGAGTTTACCACTCGTATCCGTAATAATTACTACTTACAATAGAAACAAATACATTGAAGAGGCTATTTGTAGTGTTGCTAAGCAATCATATAGTTATATTGAGATTTTAGTAGTAGATGATGGATCTGAAACAAATTATGCAGAATCAATTTGTAAAAAGTATGCAAACTGTACCTATTTTTATAAACAAAATGGAGGATTATCTTCAGCTAGAAATTTTGGGATACACAAAGCCAAAGGAGAATTTATTGCTTTTTTAGACGATGATGATTTTTGGAAAAGTTTTAAAATTGAAAAGCAAGTTAATATTCTGCTGCAGAAGAAAGAAATAGATTGTGTGCATTCTAGTTCTACTGTTGTAGATGAAGATGGTAATTTAACGGGGCAAATAATTGGCGCTTCAGAAAGTAAAGTACACAAGCGTTCAGGATGTGTTTTTTGGAATGCACTTGGGGTTTGGGTAGTAAAATCACCAACTCCTTTAATAAGGAAATCCGTTTTTCGACCAGATATGCTCTTTGATGAAGATATAAAAGTAGGAGAAGATGTTGATTTTTATCAAAGAATGTTTTATAGACATAAGGTTTATTACTTTAAAGAACCCTTGGCCTTTTACAGGGAATATACCAATGAAGATAGGTTGTCAAAAAAGCACGAAAAATATATTGGAATAGAGCGTAAAATGCTTTTGAACTTTAAAAAAATGGGAATAAATAATATATTTGTATTATATAGAATAAAATTAACCTTAGCCAAAAGTGCGATTGTTAAGTGGAATCAGTTTGCTAATAATAAAAAGGTTAATAGTAACTTTGTTACACTTTTTTTAAATCCAACAAGTTACATTAATAAACTGTCAAAATGCGAATAGGTAGTAATCCTGAGAAAAACAACAAAGAAATTTTTGTAGATAATTACCATAGAGTAATAGTGCCAGTATATATTCCGAATTTTGAAGGTTATTTTGCAAATTTATTTGAAGTATTCAAACTTTGTTTAGAATCTTTATTATTAACATCTCATACGAAAACTAGAATTACAATTTACAATAATAACTCACATCCAGATGTGAAAAATTATATAGATGCAAAATACAGAGATTTCGAATTAATAGATCAAGTTTTTCATTCTAAAGAAAACTTGGGTAAGATAAATGCTATTTTAGCTGCTTCTAAAGGTAATATTGAGCCTCTTATCACAATTACAGATGCAGATGTTTTGTTTAAGAACGATTGGCAAAAAGTTATTGAAAGCACTTTTGTAAATTTTCCAGAAGCTGGAATGGTAAGTCCTGTACCGTCCAGTAAAGTTTTCAAAATGTTTACAGCTAACAATTGGTATTATGGTTTTTTTAAAGGAAAATTGACTTTTGAAAAAGTAGAAGATCCTGATGCTATGCATAAATTTGATCTTAGCCTTGGAAATAAAGAATTAATGTATAAGCCAATTCATTTAGAGAAATATTTGGTTTTGAAAAACAATAAAGGATCTGCTGTAATGGGATGTGGACATTTTGTGGCAACATTAAAGAGAGAAGTACTTGATAAAGGATCTAATGTTCCAGCTTTTACGAAAATTGGAGGAGGTGTTGAACGACTGTTTATAGATACTCCAAATGAAGAATTGGGTTTCTTGCGTTTGGCCACAAAAGGGAATTTTGCTTACCATATGGGAAATAGTGCCGAGACTTGGATGAATGAAGAATTTAATAGTTTAATCAAGAATAATGAAAACCCTAATTTTACAGCCCATGAATTTTGTGCTAAACCAATATCATTTTTAGGAAGAAAATTTGGTTATTTCGTTAAATTTGTATTAGCCAGAAGTAAGAAAAGCACTATTATGCTACTTAATTTTTACGGACTTCAATCAAATCAATATTAATTCAATTTTAAATATGAAAAATAATACGGTTTCAATTATTATAGCAACATTTAATCGAGCAGATTTAATTGGAGAAACAATTGAAAGTGTTATTAAACAGACATATCAAGATTGGGAATGTATTGTTGTTGATGATGGCTCATCAGATAACACAGAAGAGGTAGTGCAAAAATTTAGTGAAATAGATAAAAGAATTCATTTTTTTCACAGACCAAAAGAACGAATTAAAGGACCAAATGCCAGTAGGAATTTCGGTATTGAGAAGGCAACTGGTTATTATATTCTGTCATTAGATTCAGACGATTGGTTATTGCCTTATCATTTAGAAAAAAAGATAAAAGCAATTAATATCAATAGTGCTACCGTGGGTGTTTTGTCAAAAACTATTATGGTTGATAATAACAAGAATGAGATTAAGAAAGAGACAAGAACTTTCTTAACCAATAATTTATTAGAGGATTTTATTTCTTTAAAAATATCATGGTATATGCACGATATTATTTGGAGAAGATCCTTTCTTAATGGGAAAATTCTATATAATGAGAATTTATTAAAAATGTTAGATAGAGATTTTCATATTCGAAGACTTGCAGAAGAGCCTAAATTAGTTCTAGTTGATGAGTATTTGGCATTGTATAGAATTCATGAAAACTCAAACTCTTCTAACTCAGATTCTAAAGTTGCTGAATCAAGACATAACGCCATCATTAACATTTTAGATGCATTAGATAAAGAAAAGAAGTTGTCAAATAAAATAAAATACTTTTTGTTTAAGCATCAAGTTCAAAATTTAGTTGTCTTACACAAGCATCCAAAATGTATTACATTATATTTAAATTTGATTGCTAAAACATTTAATTTTAGTTTAGATTATTTAAAGTGGATGTTAAAATTAGGGTTAGGTTATATTTCATTTAAATTAACTAATCGTGGATTAAGATTTGTACAATAAATTATGTGATGAAGAGAATTTTAAAAAAAATATTATTTAGTATTTTAAATACTCCAGAAAAAGTTAATAATACGATTTTTTCTGGTTTTTCAAGGGGAATTCAAAATGTTGCTTTTGAAGGAAAAAATGCTGTACCTGATGGATGTAATTTTTCTGGTATAATTAAAGTGGGATATGCTACAACATTTGGGTATAATAATTTTATTCATGGTAATGTAATAGTAGGTAAATATTGTCAAATAGGTGTTGGAGTAGCAATCTTTACTAAGGACCATCCTACAAGTTATATGTCAACATATATCAATAAAAATTTATTCGACGGTGAGTTAAAACAGTTTCGGAAGGAAAGTAAAGTTATAATTGGACATGATGTTTGGATTGGGCACAATGTAATCATTGTCGGTAATGTAAATATAGGTAACGGTGCTATTTTAGCAGCTGGAAGTGTAGTTACTAAAAATGTTGAACCCTATGCTATTGTAGGTGGTGTTCCTGCTAAAGAACTAAAAAAACGTTATCCAGAGTCTATAATTAAAGAAATAGAAGCCTTACAATGGTGGGATAAATCAGAACAAGAATTAGAAAAATTAAAGCCTTTGTTTTTCAAGGATTTTACCAATAAAACTAGTATATATGACTAAAACTATAGCCATAATTCCTGCTCGAGGAGGTTCAAAAAGACTGCCCAAAAAAAACATTAATTTATTGGGAGAAATTCCTCTCATTGCGCATAGTATATTATTTGCTAAAAAACACGCATTCATTGAGGAGGTTTATGTTTCCACAGATGATAAGGAAATTAAAAAAATAGCTTTACAATATGGAGCAATAGTCGTGGATAGACCATTAAGCCTTTCAGGTGATTTTGAAACAACTGTTTCAGCCTTAAAACATGTATTAGAAACAGTTGATGAGCAAGTTGAAAATGTAGTTTTGTTACAAGCCACAAACCCACTAAGACCAGAAAAAATGTTGGCTGAAGCTTTTCAGCTTTTTCAAGAACAGGAATGCGATAGCTTGTTTACAGTTTCTCAAAAGCATCATAAATTAGGTAAAATCAACAACAATAAATTCGAGCCATTCAATTATGAAATCGGACAAAGAAGCCAAGATTTAGAACCTTTGTATTACGAAAACGGATTATTATACATCACAAAAGCCAAATTAATTTTAGATGATATCATTATAAGCGAAAACGCATTTCCTTATCAAATTAATCATATTTTTGCCACATTAGATATTGATACCCAAGAAGACTTTGAATATGCAGAATATTTATACAACAAACTCATAACTCATAACTCATAACTCATAACTCATTTTATGAACCCATACATAGAAATCGCAGGAAGAAAAATTGGACAAGACTTTCCTCCTCTTGTAATTGCAGAAATCGGAATCAATCATGAAGGTTCTTTGCAAGTGGCTAAAGAAATGGTGGATGCTGCTTATCGCGCTGGTGTTGAGGTGGTAAAGCATCAAACTCATATTGTGAAAGACGAAATGAGTGGAGCTGCCAAAAAAGTAATTCCAGGTAATGCTGATGTCTCTATTTATGAAATAATGGAACGTTGTTCGCTGAATGAAGCAGACGAACTAGAATTAAAAAACTATGTAGAAAGTAAAGGAATGATTTTTATTTCTACACCATTTTCTAGAGCTGCTGCAGAACGCTTAAAAAAGTTTGACATTCCAGCCTATAAAATTGGCTCCGGAGAATGCAATAACTATCCTTTATTAGAACATATAGCTTCCTTTGGAAAACCTGTAATTTTAAGCACAGGAATGAATACTATAGAAAGCATACAAAAAGCGGTAGCCATTTTTGACAAACACAACATACCTGTAGCATTATTACACACCACAAATTTATACCCGACACCAATTCATCTAGTCCGTTTTGGTGCATTGATTGAAATGCATCAAGCTTTTCCAACAAAGGTTTTTGGACTATCAGATCATACTTTAAATAACAATGCTTGTTTAGGTGCAGTAGCATTGGGAGCATCAATATTAGAACGTCATTTTACAGATCAGATGCATAGAACGGGTCCAGATATTGTTTGCAGTATGGACGAAAATGCTTGTAAAGAACTAATCACAAACAGTGCAGAAATAGCTCAAATGCGTGGTGGTACAAAAAAGCCAGCAGACGAAGAACAAGTTACAATTGATTTTGCTTTTGCTACCGTTTGTGCCATCAAACCTATTGCTGCAGGTGAAATTTTAACCAAAGAAAACATCTGGGTTAAACGACCAGGGACTGGAAAAATTTTAGCGGAACATTTCAATGCTTTACTAGGAAAAAAAGCAACCAAAACAATAGAAAATGATGAACAATTAGATTTTTCTGATTTTGAATAACTTAAAAAAAATACTATTCCTAACTGGAACCCGAGCCGACTTCGGCAAAATAAAATCTTTACTTCAAATTTTGGAAGAGCATTCAGGATTTGAACCTTTTGTTTTTGTTACGGGAATGCACTTACAAAAAGAATATGGTTACACCTTATTAGAAGTGGAGCGTTGTGGCTTTAGTCACATAAAAACGTTTGAAAACCATACACATGAAACTACAATGGATTTAACTTTAGCTAAAACTATAGAAGGTTTATCCGCTTATGTTAAAGAATGCAATCCAGATATGATAGTGATTCATGGCGATAGAGTTGAAGCTTTAGCTGGAGCAATTGTCGGATCGTTAAATAATATTTTAGTGGCTCACATTGAAGGAGGAGAAGTTTCGGGGACTATTGATGAATTAATAAGACATTCAACCAGCAAAATGAGTCATGTTCATTTTGTATCGAACAAACTAGCCAAAAAACGTTTGATGCAAATGGGAGAATTAAATGAGTCTATTTTTGTAATAGGTTCGCCCGATGTAGACATCATGTTTTCCGATAAATTACCAAGTTTAGATGAAGTAAAAAAATATTATCAAATTCCTTTTGAAAACTATGCGGTTGTAATGTTTCATCCTGTTACTACAGAAGTAACACAAATGAAAGCTTATGCAGATAATTTTGTAAAAGCACTCTTAAAGGATCATCATGATTATATAGTAGTATTTCCAAATAACGATTTAGGAAGTAGTATAATTTTAGAAGCCTATGAAAAACTAAAAGACAATCCTCGTTTTAGAATTTTCCCCTCTTTGCGTTTTGAGTATTTCTTGACTTTATTAAAAAAAGCAGTATTCATTATAGGTAACAGTAGTGCTGGGATTAGAGAGGCACCTTATTATGGAATACCAATAATAAACATTGGTACAAGACAGCAAAATAGAGCCTTAGATAGTGCAATTGTAAATGTAGATTATTCAGAAGAAGCTATTTTTGAAGGGTTACAAAATATTGAGACTTCAACTGATCAAAAAGCAGTTGCTTCTTTTGGAGATGGAAATAGTTCAGTATTGTTTCTAAAATCGCTTTTAAAGGATGATATCTGGCAATTGAATCATCAAAAACAATTTAGAGATATATAATGAAAAACAAAATTCTTCTTTTATTTCCTGATGGTGTTGGTATTCGTAATTATTTGTATTCGGATGTTTTTGAAACAAAAAATGATGAGGTGGTACTCTTTCATAATTTTGATGATACAACCATAAAAAAAATTACTGAAATTACTTCAATAAAAGAGAGTAGTAAGATTCCAAAGTACAATGAAACGGTAAAAGAAAAATTTTTTCGAGAGTTAATATGTTTGTCTAGATTAAAATCGAATGCAAAATTAACTAAAAACAAATCAATTTTAACCAATTGGAAAACAAATCATAAGAATCTAAAAAATAAACTTTTTTATAAATTGGTTGAGTTTTCAGCTAAGTTTATTTCAACGTATAATCAAATTGAATCACTAGAAAAAAGATTCCAAAAAGAATTAAGAAAAACAGATTATTATAAAGAAATTAAATCTGTTTTAGAAAATATAAAACCTACCTTGTTATTTTGTTCGCATCAAAGAGGTTTACAATGTGCCACTATATTTGCTGCAGCAAATGATTTAAAAATAAAAACTACTACCGTAATTTACTCATGGGACAATTTACCAAAAGCTCGTTTAGCATTAAGAGCTGACAAATATTTAGTTTGGTCTGATAACATGAAAGAGGAAATGAAAATGTATTATCCTGAAATTAATCAAAATAAAGTTATTGTAACTGGAACGCCACAATTTGAATGTTATGATAAAAAAGAAAATTGTATTCCTAAAGAACAGTTTTATAAAGAATATGATTTAGACGTTTCAAAAAAAATAATTTGTTTTTCAGGGGATGACGTGTTGACTTCACCAGATGACCCTAAATATTTAAACGATTTAGTAGTAGAGTTAATTGAAAATAAACTAGACAATGACTATCAAATCTTATTCAGAAGATGTCCAGTAGATATTTCAGGTAGATATGAAGAAGTAGTAAAGAAATATCCTAAATTAATTAAAGAAGCACCACCCATTTGGAATTTTGAAAAAGGAAGCAGTTGGACTACTATTTATCCTTTAAGGGAAGATATCAAATTATTGGTTTCTACCGCTTTTTATTGTGATGTAGTTGTGAATGTTGGATCAACTATGGCTTTTGATTTTGCCATGTTTCAAAAACCTTGTATATTCATAAATTATGATCAAAAGGTTAAAGAAAATCCGAATTGGTCAGTAAAAACGATTTATCAATTTCAGCATTTTAAGAGTATGCCAAATAAAGACGCTGTTTTATGGTGGAATGAGAAGGGAATGATAACAGAACTATTGAAACAAAGTTTTAATACACAAGCCATGAATCATTGGAAAGAGCGCATACTTTCTACTAGTCAGAAAAATACTTCAACTGCTATAAGAAAATCTTTAAATTTATAACTAATGCACATCTGTTTTCTCACTAACGAATATCCTAAAGAAGGCTTCCCTCATGGTGGCTTAGGTAGTTTTGTAAAAACAATTTCAAATGCCCTTGTTAAAAACAATAGTAAAGTCACTGTTATAGGGTTGAATTACGTAAATGAGAATAGTGAAGAAACAGAAAACGGAATAACAATTTACAGATTAAAAAAGAGCAAGATAAAAGGTTTAGCATGGTATTTTAATGCATTAGCTATTTCAAAAAAAATAAATGAAATCCATAAAAAAACGCCAATAAATGTTGTTGAAACTGCAGAATTAGGTTTGGCTTTTTTGTCAAAAAATTATGAAATTAAATATGTCATCCGATTGCATGGAGGACACCATTTTTTTGCAGAAAGTGAAAACAGAAAAATCAATTGGTGGAAAGGATTCCAAGAAAAACGTTCTTTCTCAAGAGCTGATGCTTTTATTGCCGTTTCAAAATACGTAAAGGAACATACTTCAAAGTATTTAAGCTATCATAACAAAAAAGTTGAGGTTATTTATAATCCTATAGATTCCAAATTATTTAGCCCTTTACCAATAGAGCCAGAAGAAAATAACATAACGTTTATGGGAACGGTTTGTGAAAAAAAAGGGGTTAGGCAATTAATCCTAGCATTTCCAGCCATAAAAAAACAATTTCCAAATACAATTTTAAACATATATGGAAGAGATTGGAAATATCCAGACGGGAGTTCTTATACAAAAAGGCTACAGGAAAAAGAACTTCCCAAAATAAAACCATTTGACAAAGATGTTATATTTCAGGGAAGAATAGACTTCAATGAAATACCAAAAAGATACGCAAGAGCAGCAGTATGTGTATTCCCATCTCACATGGAAACATTAGGGCTAGTAGCTCCAGAAGCCATGGCAATGGAAAAAGCGGTAGTCTTTACCAACTTAGGACCAGGACCAGAAGTGATAAAAGACGGAGTAACAGGATGGTTGTGCAATCCCCACAAACCAGAAGACATAGCAAATAAAACAATAGAGGTGTTAAAAAACCCACAAAAAGCAAAAGAAATAGGAAGTAAAGCCAGAAAGGCTGTACTAAAAAAGTTCGAAATAAATACAATAGTAAAAGAAAACATAACTTTTTACAAAAATACCTAAAACTACAAAACAGACAACCAATAACAGATAACCGAAAACGGAGAACCGAAAACGGAGAACCGAAAATTGATAACAAAAAAACGCCCCTCTCAGAGCGTTTCCAATCTAAACAACATCCAACAAATGAAGAACATTAAATTCATTATTACTAAGTGGATATTGTACACCATTGACTTCTTGAAAAAACTCAATCAGTAATAAATACAGTTTCAAACCTGTACCTCCGGGAACGGCTGCAGGAGTCAAAGTAATGGTGCTGGAGTTCATGTCCAATGCTTTATTTATAGCAGGACTATACTTAGTATCAAATTCCCCTGAAGTAAAATCCAAGCTCAAAAAGGCATTTCTAAAAGAAACATGGGTAGCTCCTTGCGGAATAGTTAAATGATCCAAAGAAACAAAATCAGAGATTGTGACAACACCTGTTGTAGAATCTAAACTATATGAGGAATGAAATACAGATTGAAATGTCGCACGATTATTAAAATCAAACCCTTTCAACAACGACTTCCCAGCAACAGTTAATAGTCCTTCTTTAACACTACGTTGTCCCCTTGCAGAAACACCATCAAGTTTTTGTACTTTACTTAATACACTTAACATTCTGCTACTCATTCGCGGGTCTTTCGCTCGATGCAACATAGTGCCAATAGCAAACCTTAATAGTTTGCCAGAATGAGCTGTTGAGCCAAATTCTGCAATATTTTCTCTAGTGCGAATAAAATTAGGATCATTCATGATTCTAGCTCGTGAAACCCCACCTTTTCTGCGAATTAAGTGACCATCAATACTTTTGTAAAACGTTAACCCATCAAGAGTTCCCCTTATTTTAATAAACGAATCTTGTTTTGCCATAATTAAAAATTTAAAGTGTTAAATAAATAGTTTTTGAATCAGACGTCTTAATTCGATTTCAAAACTATAAACCTTCTAAACACCAAACAAATATCAGGTTCCAATAACAACCATTCGTACCCATTAACACCATTTTGACACAAAATAATCAACACAAAACAACCAAAAACCCATAAACCCAGAACCGACAACAGACAACCAATCATCAACACCGTCATTTCGAGTGGTTTTTAAAAGAAAAAATCAGCATTTTTTCTTTTAAAAATTGTATCGAGAACTTCCAAAAAACATCTCCCAATCACCCCCTCACCAAACCCTCTCCCATATATGCTCCATACATATCCCATATAAAAGGCAATCCAAATCGTATTACCAACAACCTATAATTCATTTTATTTTTCAACAATTCTAAAAATTTAATTTAGATGATTTTGATGCATTTGGAAGGATTTTGAGGAAGAGGTTTTCAAACATAAACAACAAACTAACACAAATTAACGCAATCTTCACAGGTTGAAAAAAAGTTATGAACAGGCTATAAAATTGCTCAAATGGGACAACTTAAAAAGTTGATTTAAATTAGCAGAATAATAAAAAAAAATATACTAAAAGGGCAAATCTAAAACAGTAATAACTATGGCAAGATTAATTATTAGACCTAAAGACATTGAAATTATACTTAATGTAAGTCCTAGCTATGCTAGAAGAATAGTAAGGGTAATTAAAAAAGCCTACGGCAAAGAAAAACATCAAAAAATTACAATTAATGAATTTTGCAGATACATGGGCTTAGACGTTAAAGATGTTAAAGACGAACTAAACGAATTTTACAATAAAAAGTAGGGTAGTTTTTTTAAGCTTAAATTGTATATTTACGTTTTTAAATAAAAAAAGAATGAATTGTTGGAGCCTAATTGCATCAGATTATAAAAAGTATAAGAAATATGGAGGGAATTTTATTACCATCGTTTTTTTTACACAAGGATTTTGGGCTATTTTTCAATATAGAATTGCGAATAGTGTTTTTAAATTAAAAATTCCAATTCTTAAACAATTGCTACAAATTCTAACGCTAATCTGGCAAAAAAACATTGAAATACTGACAGGTATTTCTATTCCGGCTTCGGCAACCATTGGACATTCATTTTATATAGGTCACTTTGGTGGAATCATTTTTAATGCAAAAACTGTTATAGGCAAT
>NZ_CAXBFR010000041.1:0-22335 GCF_963975005.1 uncultured Flavobacterium sp. | reverse complement strand
TATCATATGATATTTTATATTTCGCACCAGAAAAAAGGGTAATTAAATTCGTTTCTAATTTACTGTAGGCATCAATAACAACATCATATTTTTGACTTCTAATTTTAAAAATGAATTTAAATAACGATAAATAGTTTTTTCTAACATTTTGCTCTAAAACAATTATGTTAGAAATCGCTTTATTTTCTTTTAAAACATCCACACAATTGGCATAGCACATATAATCAATACTTGCGTTTGGATAATAATCTTTAAGACTATTGGCTAATATTGAACTGGTTAAAACATCACCAATTCGTTTTTGTTGAATGATTAAAATTTTCATTTTTATAAATTAAAGTGCTAAAGTACATAAGTAATATCAAACATAAAAACTTTAAATAAAAACTGTATTTTTGTCCTTATAAAATTCAAATTATGGCAATCAGTGGTTTAGTTATTACATTTAATGAAGAAAAAAACATTGGAAAATGTATTGATGCATTGTTCAAAGTTTGTGATGAAGTCATAATTGTAGACTCGTTAAGTAAAGACAGAACAGTTGAAATAGCAGAATCTAAAGGAGCAAAAGTAATTTCTCAAGCTTTTTTAGGGGATGGTCCACAACGAACTCATGGTTTACCTTATTGCAAAAATGACTGGATTTTAAATTTAGATGCTGACGAATTTTTAGATAAAGATGCCGAAAAATTTATTTTAGAAGAAAAATATTTAATCGGAAATCATGACGCTTTTTCGTTTCGAGTAAAGAATTTTTTAGGAGATGAATTAATCGACTTTTCAGGTTGGTATCCGGATCATAAAGTTCGTTTTTTTAACAAAGTATCTGCAAAACCTTCTGAAGCTAAAGTACATCAATCAATTGTAACAACTAACGAAAAGAGAGTTCCGGTTCATATTTTGCATTATGGTTGGGATTCTTTGGAACAAATTGTAGCCAAGAAAAATCAATATTCAACTTGGCATGCACAACAACTTTTTGATCAAGGAAAAAGAGTAGGAGCAGCCAAACCAGTAATCAATGGTTTAACAGCATTTATTAGATGTTATTTCTTGAAAAAAGGAATTTTTAACGGAATAGATGGGATAACAATAGCTCTAATTCAAGGTTTCTTTTCACATATGAAATATGCAAAATTATTGAAATTACAACGTCAAGAAAGATTAATGAATCGTTAATTTGTTATTGATAATTCGTTCGTTAAACGATTGTATATAAGCTTTTATAAATCGTTCCATCGTTACTGTTTTTTCTTTTTCTGTCGAAAGTAAATTGGTTTTCATCAATTCATCTTTCTTGAAGTTATACAAAGCTAAAGCCTTTTTTCCATCAAATGCCATGTAATAATCACCTTGAATATAATGGTAAATATTATCTAAATAATACACTACAAAATCTTTGTCAGATTGATACGACTTCCCAAAAGTAACCATATTGGTTTTGATATGTAATAAATCAATAAGTGATGGCATAATATCAATTTGTTGCATATTTCTATAACTTATACCTCCAAAAGTTGGATTTCCAGGATTGTAAAACAAAATAGGAACTCTAAATTTCCCAACATTTGTCTTAAATTTTTCTTCCGTTGGTTCAGAAGAAGTGTGATCTGCTGTTATTACAAATATTGTGTTTTTAAACCAATCTTGTTTACTTGCCGTTTTAAAAAAATGATTTAGTGCGTAATCAGAATAAGCAATACTTTCCTGGATTTTAGTAGTTCCTTTTGGAAATTTTCCTTTATATTTTTCTGGAATTGTATATGGATTATGGGATGAAATACTAAAAATTGAAGTAAAAAAAGGTTGTTTAAAACTCGACATTTTTTGGCAATAAAACTGAAAAAATTCTTCATCAAAAATACCCCATCTCCCATCAAAAGCTTCTGAGCCATTATATTCGTTTTTACCATAATAAGCATCAAATCCAGCGACTTTACAATATTGGTCAAAGTTCTGACTTCCATTAAAAGCACCATGAAAAAATTCAGTGTTATACCCATTATCTTTTAAAATTTTAGGTAAGCCATAAATTTCATTAATTGAATAACTTGAAGTAATTAATGAAGAACTCATCAAACTTGGAATACTCGAAAGTGTTGAAGGAACAGCATCAATAGATAACTTTCCATTGGCAAAACCGTTTTCAAAAAACAAAGATTTTGTAATTAAGGAATCTAAAAATGGAGTTTGTCCATGTTGGATATTTTCTCTTCCAAAACTTTCTAAAATGATTACAACAACATTTTGTTTGGTTTGATTTTCTGTTGGATTTGTTGCAACAACTGGATTGAATATTGAATTTAATTCACTTTCTGAATAAAATTTTGGTGATTCTAAAGTTTCTTTTTTACCAATAGTTTTCAGTATACAAAAAGGAGTATTTAACACTAAAGCAGAATGACTAATTGAACCATAATTTACGGCATCAACTACTTTTAAAGGCTTTTTTTGAAAGCCACCTCGACCTAATAAAAACACAAATCCTAGTAAGAATATGAAAAGACCAATTTGTTTTGCAACTAAAAATTTAGATTTTTCTTCAGAAAAGATAAGTGTAATATTCGGAATGGCCTTCCAAAAGACAATAGCCAATCCAAATGCAATTAAGGGTAAAAACCAAAACTCAGCCAAAAAAGAGAAAATTAATCCTCCAATTTCATTTTCCATTCCAGATGCAGTTATCATTCCAAATGAACTTCTTCTTCCTGTAAATTTGTAATATTCAAAATCAACAAAATTCGTTAAAATAAATAGTAGGTTCACAGCAAAAAATCCAATTTTCAGCCCTTTTTGATATCCCAATTTATACTTGAATTTTCCTGGAACAAAATGCAAAATAGCAAAGATAATATTGATATAGGCTATAGCTGATAAATCAAAGTGTAAACCACCTAAAAATGTTTTTAAAGTCAATCCATTAAATGCATTCCTATTAAAGAATAAAAATAGAAGTCGACATAATTGATAGATAATGACTATTAATAAAAAGCGTTTGAAGAAAAGGATTATACTTTGAAAGTAATTTCTCATGGATGAAATATTTCGGCAAATGTATGAAATGCTAAAATATTTACAATTAATTAACAATATATTTACTTGTAAAAACATAAAATTCCAAATCTCAATAATAATGAATGGGATTTGGAATTTTAAAATTTGGAATTTATGTTTAAACCGCTACATCATATTCGCGTAAAGCATCATTCAAAGAAGTTTTTAAATCAGTAGAAGGCTTGCGTTTACCAATGATTAAAGCACAAGGAACTTGAAATTCACCAGCAGCAAATTTCTTAGTATAACTTCCAGGAATCACTACACAACGTGCAGGAACAACTCCTTTATATTCAATAGGTTCATCTCCAGTAACGTCAATAATTTTTGTAGAACCAGTCAACACAACATTTGCTCCTAAAACTGCTTCTTTTTCCACGCGAACACCTTCAACCACAATACATCTTGAACCGATGAAAGCACCATCTTCAATGATAACTGGAGCAGCTTGTAAAGGTTCTAAAACACCACCAATTCCAACGCCACCAGAAAGATGTACGTTTTTACCAATTTGAGCACAACTTCCTACAGTTGCCCATGTATCAACCATAGTTCCTTCATCTACATAAGCACCAATATTTACATAACTTGGCATCAAAATTACACCTTTAGAAATATAAGCACCATAACGAGCTACAGCTGGAGGAACAACTCGAATACCTTTTTCGGCATAATTACGTTTTAATTCCATTTTGTCATGGTATTCAAAAATACCAGATTCCCACGTTTCCATTTTTTGAATTGGGAAATACATAACTACAGCTTTTTTAACCCATTCGTTCACCTGCCAACCATTTTCAGTTGGTTCAGCTACACGTAATTTTCCGTTATCTAATAATTCAATAACTTCTCTTATGGCAGTAGTAGTTTCAGTTTCTTGTAATAAAGCACGGTTTTCCCAAGCTTGTTCTATAATTGATTGTAAGTTTTGCATTTTATAAATTTTTCACAAATATAAAATAAATTTATTCTAGAAACGAATGGCTAAGATTTGTTAAAGTAATTTGTTTTTTATGCTAAACCAGACAGGTTTCCAAAACCTGTCTGGTTTAAACAACAATTTAGTATCTTTACAAAAAAATAATAAATGCCAAGAATTCTAGCCATAGATTACGGAATGAAACGAACAGGAATTGCAATAACAGATGAAATGCAAATCATTGCTTCAGGTTTAACCACTGTTCCTTCAGAAACCCTAATTGCTTTTTTAAAAGACTATTTTTCTAAAGAGAAGGTCGAAAAAGTAATAGTAGGTGAGCCAAAACAAATGGATGGAACTCCTTCTGAAAGTGCAGCAATTATAGAAAAATTCATTAAGACATTTAAAATAACGTTCCCAGAGATGCCTTTAGATAGAATAGATGAACGGTTTACTTCAAAAATGGCATTTCAAACCATGATTGATAGTGGTTTAAAGAAAAATCAACGAAAAAATAAAGCTTTAATTGACGAAATAGCAGCTACGATCATGCTTCAAGATTATATGAATAGGAAGTAAAACATGGATGTCAGGTTTAAGGATGATGACTTTTTAGATAAAAGTTCAACAATTAAACTTTTTATACTGAAATCAAAATACTATTTTTGCACCAAATAAGTTTTATTACTTAAATAATTTAAAAAATGATTTTACCAATATATGGTTATGGCGAAGCTGTTTTAAGAAAACATTGCGAAGAAATTGCTAATGATTATCCAAATTTAAAGGAAGTTATTGCCAATATGTACGAAACTATGAATAACGCTTTTGGTGTTGGATTAGCAGCGCCACAAGTTGGAATGCCAATTCGTATTTTTATTGTTGATACTTCACCTTTTGCAGACAGTGATGATCTTTCTAAAGAAGAAGCTGCAGAATTGAAAGTATTTAAGCAAACATTCATTAATGCAAAAATCCTTAAAGAAGAAGGAACAATGTGGACTTTTAACGAAGGTTGTTTAAGTATTCCAGATGTTCGTGAAGATGTTTCTCGTCATGATACAATTACGATTGAATATTTTGATGAAGATTTCAACAAGAAAAACGAAGTTTATAACGGATTAATTGCTCGTGTGATTCAGCATGAATATGATCATATTGAAGGAATATTATTTACAGATCACGTTTCTTCATTAAAGAAAAAGTTGATTGCTAAAAAATTAAAAAACATTATGGAAGGCAAAGCATTTCCTGATTATAGAATGAAATTTTTTAGTAAAAAAGGAAGATAATTAAGAAATTCCAAATTTTTGAAATCCCAAAAGCCAACTTATTTTTATAAAACAATATTAATTGGAATTTGGAGTTTAATAATTGGAATTTAAAATTTAAAATATATATTTGCCACCCAATAATTACATTAAAATGAGTTTACAAAAAATATTAGCTATTTCTGGAAAGCCAGGATTATATGATTTAAAATTACAAACCCGCACAGGATTTGTAGCTGAATCTTTATTAGATGGAAAAAAAATCACTGTGGGATTAAGAGCAAACGTGAGTTTGTTATCTGAAATTGCTGTTTATACCTACAACGAAGAAGTTCGTTTAGCAGAAATTTTTAAAGCAATTGCAACAAAAGAAAATGAAGGTCCAGCTATTTCTCACAAGGAAACTGATGAAAATTTAAAAGCATATTTTAGAGAAATTTTACCAGAATTCGATGAAGATAGAGTTTATACTTCAGATATTAAAAAAGTAATGAACTGGTACAATTTATTGCAATCAAAAGGAATGATTTCTATTGAAGCTTTAACAGCACAAGAAAAACCAGAAGAAGCTTCAGAATAAGTTTTTTTTAAAAAGATATAAAAAAAGTCCAAATGTATGTTTGGACTTTTTTGTTTTAATATCATTCAAAACAAAACCACTTAATCAATTGGTTTTGTTCTTCAGTAAACCATTCATTTCCATTTTTATATAGGGTCAAAGAAGCATGAATTGGTTTGTAGTTTTCAAAATTATAGTTATGAAATCTAACTTTCAAAAGAGATAGGTAATTCTTTTTTAAATCATCTAATTTAGTAGATTCAGAAAAATACTCATTCCAATAATTTAAGAGAAAAGTCGACCAATCATAAATAAAATGTGTTTTGGATTGTTTTTCAGCTTCAATGCAAACCAATAAACCAAACTCATAAGGATTCATAGCTTCATAACAAAAATCAGAATCATTTTCAGTCTTAGCAAATCCACCAGCATCAAATTGATATTTTTCTGGAAGATTTTCTAAATTCCAAATTAGATTTTTTTTCAAATTGATATCTAAATTAGCGTTGTTTATTACTGCAATACTATTTTTTAATAACTCATTAATTTCCCACATTGACATAATTGAATATATTTTAAAAATTAATTAAAGATTTTATCCTAAACTTGTTGGCACTATATTTAACCCAAATATACTATAATCTTAAAAATAGTTATTTAGTATTAAACCCAATTTTAATTCACTTCTAAAAATATTTCCATAATTTTACAGTAATTCAAAGGCAATAGGAAATTCAATTTCAATAACAATTAAAAAAAAACATGAATAACAGAGAAAATCAATTAGCAGCTTTTAATCGTTTGTTAGATATTATGGATGAATTGCGCGAAAAATGTCCGTGGGATAAAAAGCAAACCTTAGAAAGTCTTCGTCATTTAACCATTGAAGAAACTTATGAATTAGGTGATGCAATTTTGGATAATGATCTTCAAGAAATTAAAAAAGAGCTGGGTGATTTGTTGTTACACATTGTATTTTATTCTAAAATAGGAAGTGAAACTAATGATTTTGATATTGCTGATGTAGCTAATTCAATTTGTGATAAATTAATTGATAGACATCCACATATTTATGGTGATGTAGTAGTGGAAGATGAAGAAGAAGTCAAACGCAATTGGGAAAAACTTAAGCTAAAAGAAGGTAGAAAATCAGTTTTAGAAGGTGTTCCTAAAAGTTTACCAGCTTTGGTAAAAGCAAGTCGCATTCAAGATAAAGTTAAAGGTGTTGGATTTGATTGGGAAGAAAGTCATCAAGTTTGGGATAAAGTACAAGAAGAGTTAAATGAACTACAAGTTGAAGTTGAATCCGGCAATCAAGACAAAATGGAAGCCGAATTTGGCGATGTTTTGTTCTCCATGATTAATTATGCTCGTTTCTTAAAAATTAATCCGGAAGACGCTTTAGAACGAACGAATAAAAAATTCATGAAACGTTTTATGTATTTGGAAAGTAAAGCAGGTGAATTAGGTAAAAATTTATCAGATATGTCTTTGTCAGAAATGGATGTTTTTTGGGAAGAAGCAAAGAAACTTTAGTGTTCAGTGCTCAGTATTCAGCTGGCAGAAAGTAGATTGCAGTTTAACAATTCAATAAAAAAAATGTATTACGCAGTAATTTTTACATCAGAACGTACCGAAATAGATGAAGGTTATTTAGCTATGGCTAAAAGAATGGAAACTTTAGCGAAAGAACAAGAAGGGTTTTTAAGTGTCGAATCGGCTCGAAGTGAAATTGGAATAACCGTTTCGTATTGGAAAGATTTGGAATCCATCAAAAAATGGAAACAAAACATGGACCATCTTGTAGCTCAAGAAAAGGGAAGGAGTAATTGGTACGAATCTTACACAACCCGAATTTGTTTAGTAGAACGAGAATATAGTTTTAAGAAATAAAAAATCCCGAACGAATCGGGATTTTAATTTTATAATTGATTTAACCTTGAAAGTTTTTCTTTCCAGATTTTTAAATCTTCTTTATGCTTATCGATATTTTTATGTACTTCTTTTATAAATGGATTTTCACCTTTTTTTGAACTTGAAGTAATAAATTGAATGTTGTTCTCTAATTGTAAAATTTCACTTTGCACTTCATCAATTCTTTTGCGAAGAAAGTATGATTCTTTTTCTAAAGCTCTGTTGTCATCATTTTCAGATAAATGCTCTAAACGATTTTCAAACTTCATTAATTCAGTATCTTTTTTAGACAAACTTAATTTTTCAAAAAGGGCATCTAATATTTTATTAAATTTACCTTCAATATGTCTTTTGTTAAAAGGAACTCTTCCAAATGATTTCCATTTTTCAATGTTTACTTTTATAGCATCCAAGTCTTTTTTGTGCTCACCAACTAATTCAAACGACTTAATTTCGTCTAAAAAGTTTTTCTTGTTTTCAAACGCTTCAACTTCTTCTTTGTTTTCTTCGTTTTGAATTTTGTGTAATCTATCAAAATAAGCGTTACAAGCCGATTTAAAGTCTTTCCATACAGAATCAGAATGTTTTCTTGGTACATGACCAATTTTCTTCCATTCTTCTTGAATTTGCTTCATTATTGGTGTAGTTGCTTTAAAATCTTCACTATCTTTTAGTGCCTTTGCTTTTTCAACTAAAGCCAATTTTTTATTTAAATTATCTTGTTGGTCATGCTTAATTTCTTTGTAAAAAGCATTTTTATTTTTATTGAAATCACGAACAGCTGTTTTAAATTTCGCCCAAGTTTCTTCGTTTAATTCTGCAGGTACTTTTCCAGCTTTGAAAAAAGTTTCGCGTAAAGCTTCCATTTTTTTCATTTGGTTTTGCCAACCTTTATGACCACTAACTTCTTCAGTAGCCAAAGCATTTATACTATCAATTATTTTTTGTTTAGCTTCAAAATGTTCTAATTCACGTACATGAGCGTTTGCATTTAATGCTTCACGTTTGTCATGCATTTGTTTAGTAATTTCACTAAATTCATTCCAAACAGCTTCTCTGTGTTCTCTGTCAACTGGGCCAACTTCTTCTTTCCAAACTCTATGCAATAATTGCAATTCTCTAAAAGCCTTAATTACATCTGGTTCAGCCAATAAATCATTAGCACGAACAATTAGTTGTTGTTTTTGCTCTAAATTATTTTTAAAGTCTTGGTCTCGAGCTTCTTTATCTAGATGAATTAAATCATAAAAACGCTCTACATGAAAATGATAGTTATTCCAGAGGATATTGTATTTGTCTCTAGGAATAGAACCAGCATTGTTCCAGCGTTCTCTAATTTCGTTCATTTTTTTGAACATATCACCAATGCTATCATCTGTAGAATCTATAAGTATTTTTAGATCTTCAATAATAGTATTTCTAACTTCAAAATTGTTTTTTAAGTTACTTTGTAATTGGTTATAATGCTTTGCTTTCTTTGAACGATAATCGTCAAAAATTACATCAAATTTATTTTTTATGGCTGAATGAAATTCAAAACCTTCTGTATTTCCTTCATTTTGCTCACTATATTCTTCACGTTTCTCTTCCAACAAATCATGAAAATGAGACATAAATGCTTTTCTAATCTCTTCTACATGATCTTTGATGGCCATTACTTTTTCATTAGAAACTAATTTTTCTAGCTCTTCAGTAAGTGCTTCCATAGACATTGGATCATAATCCAATAAAGGAATTTCATGTCTGTCTTTTATTGTGTCATCTTCGCTTTCTTCTGCATTTGAATTGTCGATTTCATCCATTGCAGCATTTGTAGTAGTTTTTTCAGTAACAACTTCTTTAGTCGCTTCTTCTACAACAAGTTGAACTTCTTGTTCTACTTGAACTACTTCCTCTTCAATAACATCTTGAATTTCAGTAGTTTCTTGTATTAATTCTTGCTCATTGTCTCCATCTGCATTTTGCAGGTTATCATTCTTTTCTTCTAACATGATTCATGTATAAGTTACTATTATGCTTCGAAGATACTAACTCACAAGGAAATTTCAAAAGAAAAAGCTAAAGATTAAACATTAAAGAGTAACAACCAGAAGTTTCGGGATTGTTTTTTTGATTTTAAAATTTAAATAAAATTATTTCTTATTCCAGATTTTCCATGATTTTTCTGCCTGAAAAACCAACATATCATATCCATTTTTTGTTATAGCTCCTTGTTCTTTTGCCTTTTTTAGAAACATTGATTCTTCAGGATTATACACTAAATCAAAGGCTATGTGTTTTTTTGATAATAAGCTGTAATCAAATTTTGGACAATCTTCAATGTTTGGAAATGTTCCAACTGGAGTTGTGTTTATAATTATAGAATAGTCTTCAAATAAAGCTGAATCAATTTCATCATAAGATATTTGAAATTCATTTGGATTTCTTGAGACAAAATCATATTCAATATTTAGTTTTTTTAAAGCAAAAGCAATCCCTTTACTTGCGCCACCAGTTCCTAAAATTAATGCTTTTGTATGATGTGATTCTAATAAAGGTTTTAACGATTTTTTAAAACCATAAAAATCAGTGTTATAGCCAATTAATTTTTTTTGTTTATTGATGACTATGGTATTAACAGAACCAATTTTTTTTGCGTTTTTGGATAAAGAATCTAAATATGGAATAATTTCTTCCTTGTAGGGAATAGTAACATTTAAGCCTTTTAATCCTTTGTTTTTAGCGAAAATTTCAGGAAATTCTTTAATAGAAGATATGTCAAAATTTAAATATTCGCAATTATCAAAATGATAAGCTGTAAATTTTTCAGTAAAGTGTTTTTTAGAAAAAGAATAGCTTATGTCTTTACCGACTAAACCATATTTCTTCTGTTTTTTTACTTTCTTTTTCATCTTTAAATCATTAATTTTTTCCTAATCGAGCGGCAATTTTTTCCATTCCGTAAATTACAAGAAATCCAAAAATAGCTAAAAGGATTGAAGTTAAAACTTGCGCATCACCATTAAATTCTTGGGGTAAAATACTTTTTTCTAAAAAAGGGACTGTTTCTCCGTGACTGTTTATGCGAGTTTCTAACACTTCTTTCCATGGCCAAACTTTGTTTAGTGAGCCAATCATAAATCCAATTAATAAAGCTAAAGTAGTGTTTTTATGGCTTTCAAACATCCAATGTAGAATTTTTGAAAAAGACTTTAAACCAATAATTGCTCCAATTGCAAAGACTCCAAGTTTCATCATTGCAGTTGAAAGTAACTCCATATTCATTTGGGTTAAGCCTTCTCTAAATTGGTTTATTGTGCTAATTACGGTTTCATAAGAACCCATCAATAACAATATAAAAGCTCCAGAAATTCCAGGTAAAATCATAGCTATTATGGCAATAAAACCAGATAAAAAAAGATAAGGATAACTTTCTGGACTGCTTACTGGTCTTGCAATTGTAATGTAATATGTCAAAATAACGCCAATAATTAAAGCTACAATTGAAACTATTTCCCACTTAGTTATTTGTTTCCAAATGAGTAAAATACTTGCAATAATTAATCCGAAGAAAAAGGACCAAACCATAATAGGTTTTGAAGCTAATAAATGCGTTATTATTTTTGAAAAAGTAAGGACACTTATTCCAATTCCGATAACTAATGAAAGTAAAAAAGAAGCATTTGCTTTTTTCCATGCTGCTTTTAAACCTTCTTTTTTTAGTGTTTTTAAAAGAGAAAGGTTAATTCCGTTTATGCTGTCAATTAATTCTTGATAAATTCCTGAAATAAAAGCAATTGTACCACCAGATACTCCTGGAACAACATCTGCTGCACCCATGGCAATTCCTTTTAGTGTAATAATTAAGTAATCGGGAAAATTTTTTCTCATGGTATGAAATAAGCTAAATCAAAGGTATAAACTAATTTCTAAATTTAATAATTTGATTTTGAATTGATTTTTTATTCCAAATTACCGGAAAATTATTTTCTAAAATACTGTGATTTTTGTAATTACTTTGCAAGGCATTAACTAAATGAAACTTCCCTTTTTTAGTCTGATTTAGAATGTAATATAAACCAGCTAAACGGTATTCAATTTCATAATGGTCTGGATGATTTTCTACACCATGTAACAATGCTTCAATGGCAATTTGATAATCACCAACATACTGTAATGAATCTGCCCAAAAGATATAAGTATCTAAATCAGTATCACCTAATTCAAATGCTCTTCTATACCCATATTCAGCTTCTTCATACGATTTTAAAGCTCTATTTATAGAGGCAAAACGCTTCCAATATAATTTATTATCACCTTCAATTCCAATAGCTTTATTTACATAATACAAAGCCTTTTTATAGTCAAATTGTCTAATGTAAAAGTCTGTAATGGCAATCCAAGCTTTATCTAATAAAGGATCTTCGTGTACTGTTTTTGAATAAAATTTTAATGCTTCTTTATTGTTGCCTAATTTTTCATAACATTTGGCTACACGCAGAAGTACAAAAGAAGTTACATCATCTAATTCCATTGTGATTTTGTAACAATCAATGGCTTCTTGGTATTTTTTTAATTTTTCAAGAGCTTTTGCTTTTTCTAAATAAGCACCTAAAAATGAATCGTCAATTAAGGTGGCATATTCAAAAGCCCAAACTGCTTTTTCAAAGTTTTTTAAAGCATAATATTGACGCCCTAATTGATGCCAAGCTACTTCGCTATATGGATTTCTGTTGATGAATTGGTCTAAATATAAAATTGCTTCTTGGTTTTGATCCAAGAAATCAAAGCAATAAACTACATTATAAAGGGATGAATAATCTTCAGTATCTTCGTTTAAACATTTGATGAAATTTTCTTTGGCTAATTCTAAATTATCCATAAAAAGATATTCCATTCCAATCATTGAATATACATCTGCAAAATCATCTGTATACTTAAGAGCAGTTTTTAAAGACTCTATAGCTTTTTCGTGCTCATCTTTTTTAGAGAAAATATTTGCTTTTTGTATATAAATTTCTTCGTTTGTAGGTTCAATAGCATATAATTCATTCAATAATTTATCTGCTAATTCAACTTTATCATCAAAAATTAATATTTCTACTTGAACTAACTTTAATCCAGTAGATTTTGGATGTTGCTCTAAGGCAAGTTTAAGTGCTTTTTTGGCAAGATTTAGCCTTCCTGTATCCATGTAATGAAGAATTATTTCTTCAAACTCTTCAGAATCAAAGAATAAAACCTTGTTAGTTTTAAGCATTGATTCAAATTTGGATAAGGATAAGCCTTGGTTGTTTTCTTCTTCGTGACTCAAATTCATAGCTTTTGGTTTTGAATATTTATCCTATTTAAAATTAACTAAATTAAAGGCTAATCTAATTTTTAGCTTTTATTGTTTTAAACAATTTAATTAACAATTTCAATAGTTAAATCGCTAAAAATTAACAAGTAAAGGTTTTTCATTTTTTGATTTTCCAATAGTTGCCTTTTATTCAGCGTCAATTTCATTAAGAACTTCAAGAATAATGCCACAACCTTCTTTAATTTCTTCGTTTGAAATTGTAAGTGGTGGAGTGATGCGTATAGCACAACCTTCAAACAATAACCAAAATAAAATTAAACCTTTGTCTTGACAGCGTAGTATGACTTTGTCTGTTATTTCAGGACTTTTTGTCATGGCAGCCAACATTAAGCCTTTTCCACGAATTTCGGTAATTATAGGATGAACCAATAATTTTCGAATTAACTGCTCTTTTTCTAAGGCTTGTTGCATTAAATCGGTTTCAGTTAATTCTTGTAAAGTAGCTAAACATGCTGCAGCAATAATAGGATGACCCCCAAAAGTTGTTATGTGTCCTAATTTTGGGTTATGGCTTAGTAAATCCATCATTTTTTCTGAAGCTGTAAAAGCACCAACAGGCATTCCACTTCCCATTCCTTTTCCCATAACAACAACATCTGGAATAACATCATAGTTTTGAAATCCAAATAATTTTCCTGTTCGACCAAAACCAGGTTGGATTTCATCTAAAATCATAATTGCTCCAACTTCATCACAACGTTGTCGGACTTTTTTAAGAAAATCATTATGTGGTTGAATAAATCCAGCACCACCTTGAATGGTTTCTAGAAGAATTCCGGCAGTTTTTGTAGTTATTTTTTCTAAATCAGCTTCATTATTAAATGTAATAAAATCTACATCTGGAATTAAAGGTCTGAATATTTGTTTGCGTTCTTCAAAACCCATTACACTCAAACTTCCCATAGTATTTCCATGATATGCATTGTGACAAGAGATTAATTGACTTCGTCCTGTGACTCTTCTGGCAAGTTTTAAAGCACCTTCAATAGCTTCTGTACCAGAATTTACTAAATAAGTTTTTGTTAATGGATAAGGTAGGTTTTCTGCTAATAACTTACAAAGCTCAACAGCAGATGATTGAGCGTATTCACCATAAACCATTACATGAGAATACTTATCCAATTGAGTTTTTATGGCATGATTAACTCTTTTGTTTTGATGTCCAAGTGTATTTGCTGAAACTCCAGCTACGAAATCAAGAAATTTAGTTCCTTTTGTATCATAAATATAAGAACCCAAAGCATGAGAAATTTCCATTGCTAAAGGGTGAGGAGTCGTTTGTGCTTGGTATTTGAAAAAATCGGTTAACATTTTTTTGTAAAAGGTAATAGGTTATGGGTAAAAAGCGTTCTGCAATCTAAATTCTGCAAACTGATGTCTGATTACTTTTTCTTCTTCGGTTTATTCTTGTCAAATTCTAAAGTTTCTTTAAGGATTTCCATTGGTTCGTCTTCAATTAATTCTTTTGCTTTAGTTTCTGATTGAATTTTTTCGTCTAAATCGAGTTCGTCTTGAGGAAAAATGTCTTCTTTTGATTTTATTTCTTCATCACCACGCCAGAGAAAACCTCGAAGTCTTCTGGCATTTTCAGGAAATTCTTCTTCTGGATAAATGTAACCATCTGTTTTGGTGAAAAAAGTTATGGTTTCGATTTTATTTTCTACTAATTCTAAATTGATTCTACTGCAAACACTTTTGTTTATTCCAACCAATTCATCCTCTTCATTATATAAATAAGATATAGCTTCACAATTTTTAACAATATCTACTTCATAAAGTTTATTTTCTCTAAATTTTCCATATAGGTTTTGTCCCTTGACCTGATTGTAGCCGTTTTCACTTAAAGTATCTTTTTGAATCAGAAAAGCATTATTTAGTACTTTTAAAGAATCTACTTTTTCTGATTCGTTATTGCCAATAATATGCATTATATCACCTGTCATTTGGCTTTTATTGCTCCATAAAATTGGCTTTCCAATCATTTTAGTTAAAGCATTTTTATTACTCGAATGAAGAGAATCACATTTTCCACTCATGTCTAAATTAAAGAATCTTACATTGTTATAAGCTCTAATAATTCGATTTTCTGGTGGACCAGTTACTAAAATACGTTTTCCATGCATGTACATAGAATCATTTTCGGTTTTGGTAATAATCAATGCCTTTTTAGTAATAAACATTGAGTCGTTTTTGGTTAACGTATTTCTATAAACTTCAGCATAGTGTCCTTTTGCAATCAAATTATTAACTGTATCTGTAATTTTTACATTGTTGACTAATTTGGAAAAGTTTTTCTTTCGATCATAGAAAATATCATCCCCTTCAATTCGTCTACTGTTGTAGAGAATATGAGAGTTTTTCTTAAGTTTTCCAATGTCGTTTGTAGTGTCGTAAAAACCGTTTTCTGTATAAATATAATCCGTTTTGCTTGTAATAGTTGAAGGGCCATAAACATAAGCATGTCCAGAATTATCATAGTAATCCAAATGATTTGTCTTGATTGTACTTCTTGGGTTTACAACTGAAACAGCCGTTTTAAATGAATATTTTTTCTCATCCAAATAATATCTTCCTGATTTACTTTTTAGGATATTGTCTTTATTCGTTATTGTACCATAACTATTGTAAAAGGCTTGTTGGGATTTTCTGTCAAAATAAACAGTATCAGTTACCAAGTTTGAATCAGGAGAACGCATGTTTACATCACCAGTGGCAAAAGCAATTTCTTTATCACCATTATATTCTGCATAACGGCTATTCATAAAAATAGTGTCACCCTGCACTAGTTGAACATTTCCAAAGGCTTTTACATAATTTTCTTCTGTAAAATGATAAGCTTTGTTACAGCTTATTTTTACTCCATTGTGAAGTACACGAACATTTCCAGTAAAAACAATTGCTCCTGGAATCTCGTTTTGATTTTTATCAATAAAATCAGAATACTCAATAACAATTTTACCTGAATTATTCGTTTCATTCTGTGCAAAAAGAGAATTGCTTGTCAGAATAAAAAGTAAAAATATGTAGATGTAATTTTTCAAGACTATTTATTTTGCGTCAAATTTAATTAAAAAGTACATAAGCTAATTTCAATTAAGAAAGTTTTATAAGTATGTGTATAAAAAAAACCGCAGAATCACAAATTTATGTAAAAACTACGGTTTAATTTTATTTAAAAGTTTATTTATTTTATAATCGTTTGTGTTCTATCTGGTCCAACTGAAACAACTTTTATAGGAACTTCAACTTCTTTTTCAATGAATTCGATGTATTCTTTTAATTCTTTAGGTAATTCATCGTAAGTTGTCATTTTTGTTAAATCTGCTTGCCAACCTTTTATTTCCGTGTAAACTGGTTCTACGTTTTCAGGTTCAATATTGTAAGGTAAATGATTGATTTCTGTTCCTTTGTATTTATAACCGGTACAGATTTTTAAAGTATCAAATCCAGATAAAACATCTCCTTTCATCATGTATAATTCAGTTACACCATTTACTTGAACAGCATATTTTAGGGCAACTAAGTCTAACCAGCCACATCTTCTAGCTCTTCCTGTTACAGAACCGAATTCGTTTCCGATTTTTGCCATTGCAGTTCCAACTTCGTCGAATAATTCAGTCGGGAATGGTCCACTTCCTACACGAGTTGTGTATGCTTTGAAGATTCCGTAAACTTCTTTAACTTTATTTGGAGCAATTCCTAAACCTGTACAAGCACCAGCTGCTGTTGTATTTGATGAAGTTACAAATGGATATGTTCCAAAGTCAACATCTAATAATGAACCTTGAGCGCCTTCTGCTAAGATTGTTTTTCCTTCTTTTAATGATTTGTTTAAAAATTCTTCTGAATCAATAAAAGTTAATTTTTTAAGTTCTTCAATAGAAGCGAAGAATTCATCTTCCATTTCTTGAAGGTTATATTGTAAGTTTACATCATAAAAAGCAATCATTGACTCATGTTTGTCAGCTAAAGCTCTATAACGCAATTTGAAATCTTCTAATTCAATATCACCGACACGAATTCCGTTTCTTCCGGTTTTATCCATATAAGTTGGTCCAATTCCTTTTAAGGTAGAGCCAATTTTTGCTTTACCTTTTGAAGCTTCAGAAGCAGCATCAAGTAATCTATGTGTTGGTAAAATAAGGTGAGCTTTTCTTGAAATGAATAATTTAGAAGTCACATCCATATCGAATTTAGCTAAACCTTCAATTTCTTTATGAAAAACTACAGGGTCAATTACAACACCGTTTCCTATTATATTCTTTGCGTTTTTATGAAAAATTCCAGAAGGAATAGTTCTTAAAACATGTTTTATTCCGTCAAATTCTAAAGTATGTCCAGCATTTGGTCCACCTTGAAAACGAGCAATAATATCATATTTTGAAGTAAGTACATCAACGATTTTTCCTTTTCCTTCGTCACCCCATTGTAATCCTAGTAATAAATCTACGGTCATCTTTGTAATGTTAGTTGTAAGTTGTTTTGTGTATTGTAGTTAGTTTTCTTTTTTAGTTGCATAGAAGTAAAGGGAATGTGTTTGAATATTTATTCCAAAAATTTCTTCCATGGTTTCTTTAATCTGTTGAATTCTTGGGTCACAAAATTCGATAACTTCACCAGAATCAGTCATTATAATATGATCGTGTTGTTTGTCGAAATATGATTTTTCATAATGTGCTTGATTCTGTCCAAATTGATGACGACGCACTAAGCCACATTCTAGTAGTAATTCTATAGTGTTATAAAGCGTTGCTCTACTTACACGATAATTTTTATTTTTCATTTTGATGTACAGAGATTCTATATCAAAATGTTCTTTTGATTCGTAAATTTCTTGAAGTATAGCAAAGCGTTCAGGAGTTTTGCGATGTGCTTTTTCTTCTAAATACTTGGTAAATACGTTTTTAACTACTTCTTGATTTGTGTTGTTTTCCATAAGGTTAACCATCATATAATGGCAAAGATACTTTTTATTTTTTTGATTTTGTTTTCTGTGTTAAATACGTTTTCCAATTTTATTAACAATAGAATTTTAATTCTTATAAATCCTTGTAATTTTATCGATTCCATCTACTTTTTTGATGTTTTCGATTAATTTTTTTAGAATGGTATTATTTGCAACAACAACTGTTATTTTACCATTGAAAATTCCAGCATCACTGCTTAATGAAATGTTTTGGATATTAACGTGCATTTGGTTCGAGATTACTTTTGTTAAGGCATTGGTAAGTCCCATTGTATCCATTCCAGTAATGTTAAGCATTGCTCTAAATTCTTCTTGGCTTGAATCTATCCATTTGGCTTGAATAATTCTATAAGCATAATTGGATTGCATGCTTATGGCGTTTGGACAATCTTTTTTATGCACTTTTATTCCTTCATTAATGGTTATAAATCCAAAAACTGGGTCTCCAGGAATAGGATTGCAACAAGCAGAAAGTTTATATTCTAATTTATCTTGTTCAACACCAAAAACAAGCATGTCGTATTTTTTGTTTAGCTCATTTTCTTTAATTTTTTCAGGTTTAACACTTGGTGATCGTGTGATAGTTTTCTTGAAAAAATTAACAAGAGTATTGTTTTTCTGTGAAGCAAAGTCTTTTAGTTTTTGGTTGTCAATTGAACCAGAGCCTATTTTGTAAAATAAATCTAAACTTGTATGTAATTTGAAATAGTTAACCATTTCATTAACGGTTGTTTCGTTTAGTGTAATTTTTAAATGACGTAATTTTCGAGTTAGAATTTCTTTTCCGTCATCGGCAATATTTTTGGTGCTTTCGTTTAAAACGTTTCTAATTTTATTTTTTGCTCTCGATGTTGTAACGTACTCAATCCATTGTGAAGTTGGTTTTTGATTTTCAGATGTAATAATTTCGACTTGATCACCGCTATTAAGAACATGATTTAAGGGTACTAGTTTCCCATTTACACGAGTTCCCCTTGTTTTACAACCAATTTCGGAATGTATACTAAAAGCAAAATCCAACGAAGTTGCTCCTTTTGGTAAGGATTTTATGTCACCTTTTGGTGTGAAAATATAAATTTCTTTGGCATACAAATTCAGTTTGAACTCTTCAACAAAATCTACTGCATTGTTTGAAGAATGATTTTCAATAGCTTCTTTTAATTGATTTAACCAAATTTCTAAACCATGTTCTTCACTACCAACACCTTTGTATTTGTGATGAGCTGCATAGCCTTTTTCAGCAATTTCATCCATACGTTCGCTACGCACTTGAATTTCTACCCAACGTCCTTTTGGTCCCATTACAGTAATATGAAGTGCTTCATAACCGCTTGATTTTGGCGATGAAATCCAATCTCGTAATCTACTTGGACTTGGTCGGTAATGATCCGTAACAATTGAATAAATTTTCCAGGCTAGAAATTTTTCTTCTTGAGGATTTGATTTATAAATAATTCGAAGAGCAAATTTGTCGTACACTTCATCAAATGTCACACCTTGCACTTTCATTTTTCTTCGAATCGAATAAATCGATTTTGGTCTTCCTTTTAATGAAAACTCAATTCCTTCTTTATTTAAAGATTCACTAAGTACATCCGAAATAGCTTTAATGTATTCGTCTTGTTCTTCTTTGGTTTCTTTTATTTTACTTACAATGTCATTAAAAACTTCGGGTTCAGTATATTTCAACCCTAAATCTTCTAATTGTGTTTTGATATTATATAAACCCAAACGATGGGCAAGAGGCGCATAAATATATAGTGTTTCAGATGCAATTTTGGCCTGTTTATGATCTACCATGCTGTCCATGGTTTGCATGTTGTGCAATCTATCCGCAATTTTGATTAAGATTACTCGCACGTCTTCGTTAAGCGTCAAAAGCATTTTACGAAAATTTTCCGCTTGCATGGAACCACTTTGGTCCGTTTTTACTTGAGCAATTTTGGTTAATCCTTCGACTAATTGTGCGATTTTAGGATTAAACATTTTTTCAATTTCCTTGACTGTAATTTCAGTATCTTCAACTACATCGTGCATTAGAGCAGCAGCAATAGAAGTTGCTCCCAAACCAATTTCTGAAGCCACAATTTTAGCTACAGCAATAGGATGGAAGATATAAGCTTCTCCAGATTTACGTCTTTGGTCTTTGTGGGCATCAACGGCAACATCAAACGCTTTGCGAATTAGTTTCTTGTCTTCAGTTGTAAGGGTTTGATAACTAATGCGTAAAAGCTCTTTGTATTCTTTCGCAATGGCTTTATTTTCGGCTTCAATATCAATTTCAATCATAGGGTTGCATTAGATACCTAAAGTTATAACAAAGTTATGAAATGGACAAATTAATTTTGGGGATTTTTGGAGAAAGGTTTTGGATTACTGATTATAGAAATCTGAGAAATAGTTAAAAATTAATTTGTTCAAGTTTTGACAATCTAGTATAACCAGAATAATTGTCAAAATAAATTAAATATTGACTTTTAAAGAATTTATAAGTAATATTATTGAATGTTTTGCTGTCTAATTTTGTCTTTAAGGTTATTGTTGAAAATTGTTTACTTTTACTTAGCATATAATCTATAATTATATCTTTTAAAGATTTGTTTTGTATACTTTTATCAATTTAAAAACTTCAATATTTTGATTAAAAATTAATTTTAATGAATCTAAATCATTTATTATTAAATCATTATTGTAAACTTCAACTAAAAAAGAATTATAATTATTAAATTGGTTTGAATACTTATTTTCATAAATTAAATATAAATCAGTATTATAAATTTATGCTATTTTGTTTTTATTTATTTTGATAAAGAAGTAAAAATCATCAATTGCAATAGATAATCCAGTTTCAAAATCTTCATTTGAGAATGATTTAATAAATTGATTTATAGATTTAGTATCTTCTTTATCAGTGCAATTGAAGTTTATAGTAATAAACAATAAGAAGATTATCTTTTTCATAGCATAAAAAGTTAAAACCCACGTTGCCTTTTCGCTTCAAACAACAAAATAGCAGCAGCAACCGAAACATTCATAGAATCTATTGCTCCTTGCATTGGAATTATGATGTTTTGTGTGCTTTCGTCTCTCCAAAGTTGGGTTAAACCTGTGGCTTCTGTTCCAACCACTAAAGCCGTTGGAGTACAGTAGTCCACTTTATGATATTCGTTTGAGTTTTGTAATGTTGCACTGTAGAAATTGATGTTTTTTGCTTTTAAAAAGGCAATGATTTCTTCTGTAGTTCCTGATGCAATTTGATTGGTAAACAAACAACCTACACTCGAACGAACGATATTTGGATTATATAAATCACTTTTTGGATTAGCTAAAATTACGGCATCAATATTTGCTGCATCAGCTGTACGAAGCATGGCTCCAATATTTCCGGGTTTTTCAATGGATTCTAAAACAAGAATTAATGGGTTTTCTGGTAATTTTAAATCTGAAAGCGATAAGTTTTTAGTTCTTGCAATTGCTAAAATTCCTTCTGTTGTATCGCGATAAGCTAATTTTTGATAGACGTCTTTTGAGATTTCAATATATTCTTTTGATTTAAAGATTGAAGGATTTAAAGATTGAAGGGAAAGTTCATTACAATATAAAATTGTATCTATTTCATAATTTCCTTTTATGGCTAATTCAATTTCTCGTTTTCCTTCTATTAAAAATGTGCCTGTTTGTTTACGTGCTTTTGCTTTTTCTTGCAATTGCACTAAAGTTTTGATATAAGGGTTTTGTATGGAAGTTATTTGTTTCATTTTTTATGTGGCTAAGTGACTTAGTAGCTTAGTTACTCAGTAACTTTACTACTTTGAAACTTCTCTTTATAACGTTCGTATAATTCTGTTTGATGACTTTCTAAACTAATTTGTCTTCCATCGATAAAAGCTGTTGATATTTTATTAGTTTTCATATCCAATGCATCTCCATCAGAAATGAATAGGGTAGCGCTTTTTCCAGTTTCTAATGTTCCGTAAGTTGCGTCAATTCCTAATATTTTTGCTGAATTTGAAGTTATTAATTGTAAAGCTTTTTCTTTGTCCATTCCCCAAGCAGCACAAGTCCCTGCATAAAAAGGAAGATTTCTTGCTTGCATTCTTTCCATATCACCCATGTTTTCCAGACCTACTAAAACTCCTGCGTCATTTAATAATTTGGCGTTTTTAAAAGGTAAGTTTACGTCTTCATCTTCTAACATTGGTAAATCATGCACTCTTCTTAAAAGAACTGAAACATTATTTTCAACTAATAAAGCTGCGTTTTTGTAAGCATAATAACCACCAACAATCGTCATTTTTTTAATATTGTTTT
>NZ_CAXBFR010000040.1:0-22430 GCF_963975005.1 uncultured Flavobacterium sp. | reverse complement strand
CATTTGTTTTATAGTATTAATAGAAAGTTTATTAACACTCATTTCGGGACTTTTTATATTGATTTTGTTAGGATTATCTACCAAAACTATTTCATTTAAAACTTCTTCACTTTCAATAATTAAAAAGTTATTTTTAATATTTTGGTTTAAATCAATTGTAGTTTTAATTTCTTTATAACCTAAATAACTAATTCGAACTGTATAAAGTCCTTTAGGAAGAGTAATAGAGTAAAATCCATATTCATTAGTAGAAGTTCCAGTTCTTAATTCTTCAATAATTATAGAAACACCTATTAATGTTTCATTAGTTTTTTCATCTGAAATTACACCACTTAAGGTAAATTTTTCTTGAGCTGATGAAAATATTGTAAACAATAAAAGAAATAGAGAAATAAATCGTCTAAATAACATGGCATAAATTTTGATTTACAAATTTGATAATATTATTCTAAATTATTCTTTATCAAATGTTAATTTGTGGTTAATTGCAGAAATATTTTTTAATTTTACATAAATAAAAAGCAAAAATGCGGACTTCACTTTCAATAGTTTTTCTATTTTTAATTACATTCACCATGCAAGGACAAAGAGAAGTTCCTAAAAAATCGGGTGAATTAAAGTTAGAAAATTATAAGATTCCAACTAGTAATGATAAACCTAAAGTTGAAGAACCTAAAGCAACTATTGGTTATAAAAGTATTTTAACCAAAAAAGATGATGTTTATTTAAAGAAATTTACTTTCAAAAAAGAGGAAAAAGTGCAACCAATAATGTTTCAAAAAGATAAAGGGTATGATTTTGATGAAGATAGAAAAAGCGCTTTAAATGACAGATTAAAAGAAGCCACTACTGGAAATCAAAAAACACAATATTTAGGTGAATTTACTGTAGAGACAAATTTGTTAAAAATAATGTGTCGCGATCATCAAGAACCTGATGGAGACGTAGTTTCAATTTTAGTGAATGATAAAGTTGCTGTTCAGAGTGTTTTGCTAGAAGCTGGCTATAAAACCTTTTTTATTAGTTTAGAAAAAGGTAGTAATCATATTGACTTTGTAGCTTTAAATCAAGGAACTTCTGGACCAAATACAGCTGCATTTGTAGTGTTTGATGAATTTGGAAAACAAATAACGGCTAGCGAATGGAATTTGAATACAGGAGTTAAAGCGAGTTTAATTATTATGAATAAAACAGATGACAAAGCAAAAGAAGATGATGCTTTGAAAGAAGATAAAAAGGAAGAATAAAGCACAAACAAAACATAAAACAAAAAACGTCCTAATTTCTTAGGACGTTTTTTGTTTTTATATGAATTATTTCAACTTTGCTAAAATACCATTAAATGTAGCACTTGGTCTCATGGCTTTATCCGTTAATTCAAAATTTGGATGATAATAACCACCAATTTCTTGACGTTTTCCTTGAGCGGCAATTAACTCTTCATTAATTTTTGATTCATTTGCACTTAAATCAATAGCTATAGGAGTGAAGATAGCTTTTAATTCAGCATCTTTATCTTGTTTAGCTAAAGCTTGTGCCCAATATAAAGCTAAATAGAAATGTGAACCTCTATTGTCAATACTTCCAAGTTTTCGTGCTGGAGATTTATCATTTTGCAAAAACAATTCCGTAGCTACGTCTAAAGTTTCCGATAAAACTAAAGCTTTTGGATTGTTGAAAGTTAAACCTAAATGCTCATAAGAAACACCTAAAGCCAAGAATTCACCTAATGAATCCCAACGTAAATAACCTTCTTCGATAAATTGTTCGATATGTTTTGGAGCTGATCCACCTGCGCCAGTTTCAAATAATCCACCACCATTCATTAAAGGAACTATTGATAACATTTTAGCAGATGTTCCAACTTCTAAAATTGGAAACAAGTCAGTTAAATAATCACGTAAAACATTTCCTGTAACTGATATAGTATCTAAACCTTTTACAATTCGTTCTAAAGAAAACTTAGTAGCTTCATCTGGATTCATTATACGAATGTCTAATCCGTTAGTATCATGGTCTTTTAAGTATAAATTTACTTTTTCTATAATTTGTCTGTCGTGAGCTCTTTTATTGTCTAACCAAAATACA
Source organism: uncultured Flavobacterium sp. (assembly GCF_963975005.1). Taxonomy (GTDB): domain Bacteria; phylum Bacteroidota; class Bacteroidia; order Flavobacteriales; family Flavobacteriaceae; genus Flavobacterium. Next base: position 20,342 of record NZ_CAXBFR010000040.1, on the reverse strand, counting down.
GTCGGAACACCAGTTGCTCTTGCTCTATTTACTGCTAATTTTACCCAGTCTTGAATTGGAGCGTCTTTAACTTGACACATTCTAAAAATGTCTCCAGTTTCAACTGCTTGTTCCATAATTACCTTTCCGTTAGCATCTTTTACCTTTACAGTACCATTTGCAGCGATTTGAAACGTTTTGTCATGTGAACCATATTCTTCAGCTTTTTGAGCCATTAAACCAACATTAGGAACACTTCCCATAGTTTTTGGGTCTAATGCACCATTTTCTTTACAAAAATCAATAGTAGCTTGATATATTCCTGCGTAACATCTGTCTGGAATAATTGCTTTAGTATCTTGAGATTTTCCTTCTTTATTCCACATTTTTCCTGAGTTACGAATCATTGCAGGCATTGAAGCATCAATAATCACGTCAGAAGGAACGTGTAAGTTAGTAATTCCTTTATCTGAATTCACCATGGCTAAAGCTGGACCATTTTCGATAGCAGCAGTTAGAGCAGCTTCAACTTCAGCTTGCTTAGCATGACCTTGAATTTTATCGTAAACATCACCTAAACCGTTTTTAGTATCAACACCTAATTCATCAAATAAATCAGCATATTTAGCAAAAACATTAGCAAAGAAAACTTCTACAAAAGCTCCAAAAATTAAAGGATCAGAAACTTTCATCATCGTTGCTTTTAAGTGCACAGAAAACAAAACACCTTTTGCTTTAGCATCAGCAACTTGTTCTGCGATGAATTTCTTTAATGAATTCATATTGATTACAGATGAATCAATAACTTCACCAGCCAATAACGGAGAATTTCCTTTTAATGTTTTAGTTATACCGTTAGCACCTTCAAATTCAATTGAAAAACTTCCAGCATCTTTTATAGTAACTGCTTTTTCAGTACCATAAAAGTCGCCACTTTCCATATGAGAAACGTGTGTTTTTGAGTCTGATGACCACGCACCCATTGAATGTGGATGAGCTTTTGCATAATTTTTAACGGCTTTTGGGGCACGTCTATCTGAATTTCCTTCGCGTAAAACCGGATTTACAGCAGAACCTAATACTTTAGCGTATGTAGCTTTAATAGCTTTTTGTTCGTCTGAATTCGTTTCTTCTGGAAAATTAGGAATTGCGTAACCTTGAGATTGTAATTCATATATTGCTTCTTTTAATTGAGGAACAGAAGCCGAAATATTTGGTAATTTTATGATATTAGCTTCTGGTTTTGTAGCTAATTGACCTAATTCTGAAAGTGCATCAGCAACTTTTTGGTCTTCTTTTAAATATTCTGGAAAATTTGATAAAATTCTTCCTGCTAAAGAGATATCTCTTGTTTCTAAATCAATGTTTGCAGGTTTAGAAAAAGCTTGTACAATTGGCAAAAAAGAATGTGTTGCCAACATAGGAGCCTCATCAGTAATAGTATAAAATATTTTTGATTTGTTAGACATGAAAAATGTTGTTTTAGTTATGAAATAGTATGAAACTCAATGTAATTTAAAAGATTCAAATATTTTTGAGCCACGCAAATATAAGAAATTTGATGCTATTATAGGTAGGATTACCGCGAAATCGTTTGAATTGCTAAATTCGAAATTAAAACAATTTAAATTATGAATTTAATAATTAAGCAAATAAAAATTTGACAAAAAAAAGTCTCAATCGAAATTGAGACTTTATTATGAGAATTTTGGATACTAGTTTTTGTATCTTCTTTCTTTAATTTTTGCTTTTTTACCAGTAAGTTCTCTAAAGTAGAAAATTCTTGCTCTACGAACTTTACCTCTTTGGTTAACTTCAACTTTTTGTAAAGCTGGCAAGTTGATAGGGAAGATACGCTCAACACCTACAGAACCTGACATTTTACGAATTGTAAAAGTTTCAGTAGCTCCAGAACCTCTTCTTTGGATTACAACTCCTTTGAAAAACTGAGTTCTAGTTTTTTCACCCTCTTTAATTTCATAGTACACAGTGATAGTATCTCCAGCACTAAAATCAGGGAAATCTTTTTTTGTAACAAATTCGCTATTAACGAAATCAACTAAATTTGACATAATAATATAAATAACTTGTTGAATCTAAGCAACATACACGAGTATCGTCAGAGGTTGGTCAAATATGGGTGCAAAAGTAGAAAATAATTATGAATTATGAAATATAAATTATGAGTTTTTTACGATTATTCGATAGTTTGATTATTCGATGGTTCGAAAAATCTAATAATCTAACAATCGAGTAATCTATTCTTCCAACAAATCTGGTCGTCTATTTTTGGTGTGTTCTAGTGCTTTTTCTTCTCTCCATTCTTCAATTTTAGCGAAGTTTCCGCTTAATAGAATATCTGGAACTTTCATTCCTTTATATTCAGCAGGTCTAGTATAAATAGGAGGAGAGAGTAAATTATCCTGAAAACTATCAGTCAATGCTGAAGTTTCATCGGATAAAACACCTGGAATTAAGCGAATAATGGCATCGCAAAAAACGATAGCTCCAATTTCTCCACCAGAAAGAACATAATCTCCAATCGAGATTTCTTTAGTAATGTGTAAATCACGAACACGTTGATCTACCCCTTTATAATGACCACATAAAATAATAATGTTTCCATACAAGGACATTGAATTTGCCATTTTTTGATTCAAAGTTGAACCATCAGGAGTCATGTATATGATTTCATCGTATGCTCTTTGCGATTTTAAATCTAAAATACAATCATCAATTGGCTGAATGTTCATTACCATTCCTGCTCCACCACCATATTGATAGTCATCTACACTTTTTTGTCTGTTGGTTGTGTAATCTCTTAAATTGTGAAAATGCACTTCTACCAATTCCTTCTCGATAGCTCTTTTCATTATAGAGCCTTCAAACGGACTTCTAAGTAAATCAGGTAAAACGGTTATGATGTCAATTCGCATTTTTTTGTAGTTGCAAAGTTAAAAGTTGTAAAGTTACAAACTAACCATTAAGATATTCAGATTAATTAAGAAAATCTTAATTAATCTGAATATCTAATATGGTTCAAACCTTTCTTCCCACCAAACTATACATCATCGGAATTTTATTTTCCAAATGCTTTATTCTAAATTTATTGGGTTCGAATTCTATGGTTTCATTGAAACAATTGTAATTAGAATAATCATATTCTTCAAAGTGTTCTATTTGTAAACCATTATTTATCAAAGATTTAAAAACTTCTGAAAGGGAATGATTCCAACCTATGTAATCTGTTTTTATATCTGCATTTTGATCTGCATAAGTTCCTGTGTATTCTTCTAGGATTGGTTTTTCGTTATGATAATGGTGTTTAATTTTGGTAAAATCATCATCAAACATCCAAACAACAGGATGAAATTCTACAAAAACTAACTTTCCATTTGGTTTTAAGAAATGCGAAATCACTTTTGCCCATTTATCCAAATCAGGCAACCAACCAATTGTTCCGTAACTGGTGTAAACAATATCAAATTTTTCATCTATGTGATTTGGAGTTTCGTATACATCACAACAAATGAATTTTGCATCTAAATTAAGTTCATTATTTAATTGTTTTGCTTTTTCAATAGCTTTGTCTGATAAATCTACACCTGTGCATTTGGCTCCAAGTCTTGCTAAAGACAGCGTGTCTTGTCCAAAATGACATTGTAAATGTAATATGCTCTTTCCTTTGATATTACCTAAAAGTTCTAAATCAATTTGAGGAACTGAGTTTTTACCTTTTAAGAAATCTGAAACATTATAAAAATCAGAAGCTACATGAATATCGACTTTATTATTCCATGTCTGTTTATTTACATTTTTATAATTATTGATACTCATATAGCTTGTGTTTTAATTTGGAACAATTTACTTCAAATAAATAACGCTTCCAAATTAATATGTTTTTTAAAGCTTATGGATTTGTTGACCATAGTGAAGCTCCTTTTAACATAGCTCTTCTTGGTAATTTTAATCCAGCAACAATTAATTCAGCAAAATCATCTGGTTGTAAAACTGAATCTTCAGAGTTTTTATTGGCGATTCCTAATTCAATTGACATATCAGAAGCGATTGTACTTGGAGTTAAAGTGCAAACTCTAATGTTGTTTTTACGCACTTCTTTCATCAATGATTCTGACATTCCAATTACAGCAAACTTTGAGGCTGAATATGCTGAAGTATTAGCATTTCCAGTCAAACCAGCAGTTGAAGAAACATTAAAAATGTCACCTTCATTTTTATCAATTAAATAAGGAAGTACTTCTTTTGTCACAAAATACATTCCCATTACATTGGTTTGAATGATTTCTGACCATTGATCCACTTTCATTTCATTTAAAGACCCAAAAGCAGCAACTCCAGCATTATTTACTAAAATGTCTACACTTCCAAAATCATTAATTATTTGTTTTATTCCTTTTTGAACCTCTTCATAAATGCCTATGTTAAAAGAAGCATAAGTAGCATTTACACCTAAAGCCTTTAATTCTGAAACCGTTTCTTGCAAACTTTTTTCATTTCTTCCAGTAATGGCAACATCGATTCCTTCTTTTGCAAAGGCTAGGGCAGTAGCTTTTCCAAGTCCTCTGCTTCCTCCTGTGATAATTGCTTTTTTACCTTTTAAATTTTCCATTTTAGTCTAATTTTTATTTACAGTAAAATTAAAAATTAAATAGTTCTTTAAAGTAATTAAAACCTTAAATTAATTATAAATTACGGATTCAACTTTAAGAATTTGTTCTGATTTAGAAGTTTTTTATGTCTAATAAAATGACTAATTTTGTGCAATAATTTAAATTCAAAAAAAATGCAAGACGGAATTTACGCAAAATTTAATACAACTAAAGGAAGTATTATTGTAAAGTTAACTCATGATAAAACTCCTGGAACAGTTGGTAACTTTGTTGGTTTAGCTGAAGGACAGTTAGAAAACAACTTTAGAAAAATGGGTGAACCTTTTTATGATGGTATCAAATTTCACAGAGTGATTCCTGATTTTATGGTTCAAGCAGGTTGTCCATTAGGAACCGGAACTGGTGATGCTGGTTATAAATTTGATGATGAGTTTCATCCTGAACTAAAACATGATAAGCCTGGTGTTTTATCAATGGCTAATGCAGGACCAGGAACAAATGGATCTCAGTTTTTCATTACACACGTACCAACAAATTGGTTAGATAACAAGCATACTATTTTTGGACATGTTATTGAAGGAATGGATATTGTCAATGAAATTGCTCAAGGTGATATCATTGAATCTGTAGAAATCATTAGAGAAGGTGATGAGGCTAAAAATTGGAATGCTATTGAAGCGTTTAGAACTTTTGAAGGTTCTCGTGAAAAAAGAATTGTTGAACAAAAAAGAATGGCTGAAGAAGCTATGGAAAAATTAGCTGCTGGTTTTGATAAAACAGAAAGTGGTTTACGTTACAAAATGATTCAAAAAGGGAATGGAACACAAGCTGAAAAAGGAAAAACAGTTTCTGTACATTATGAGGGTTCATTGGAAAACGGGCAAGTTTTTGATTCATCATACAAAAGAAAAAACCCTATTGATTTTCAATTAGGAGTTGGGCAAGTTATTTCTGGTTGGGATGAAGGTATTGCTTTATTAAAAGTTGGCGATAAAGCTCGTTTTGTGATTCCTTCTTACTTAGGATATGGTTCTCAAGGTGCTGGAGGAGTTATTCCACCAGATGCAACTTTGATTTTCGACGTTGAGTTGATGAAAGTGAAATAGTATTCAGTGCTCAGTTTATAGTGTTCAGTAGAATTAGTAACTGACTAATATTTATATAAAAATCCCGAAAAACTAATTCTTCGGGATTTTTTTATTTTTAAAAATAACTGGTATTATTCTTGATTTTGTATTTTTACAATTATTATCATACAATCCATGAAAAATCTATTTTCTTTCGTCTTTCTTCTTTTTTCTTTCATCTCTTTCAGTCAGATTCAACATTGTGGATTTGATTTTACGTCCTATTTAGTAGTTGATGTCCATGAAAATGGTAAAACTGTTAATTTAGATAACATAAAAATTACAGTTGTAGATAAAGAAGGCAAAGAAGTAATAAATACAAACAACTCTCTAAGTTGGAAAGACGGAAATAAACCTATGCTTTTTACTAAAAACTATTTAATTAGTAAAGAAGGTGCAAAAGAACGTTGGTTTTTTCCTTATGCCAAAGACAATTATTTACTTTCTATTACCAATACATTTCCTGCTGAAAATTATAATATTAAAGTTGAAGATTTAACGGGAAAATTCAAGCCTCAAACAATTGAATTAAATAGTTTCAATTTGTATATTCTATGTTCTAGTGAAAACGAAAAACAAGCTCGAAAATTTGGACCAAGAAGTAATAGTCCTATAGATGTTGTTATGGAAGAAAAGTAGTTAGCACTAGGTAAATGCAAGTATTCAGCAATTATTTGTTAAATAAATAAAATATAATAAATTGATTTTCAAATTGTAATTAACCTTTGTTTTTAAAACGAATGCAATTGAACACTGAACATTGATCACTGCCAACTGGAATTATTTCCACTTAATATTACAACCAATACTAGGTTTCTGCACATCATTTAAATGACGATTGTAAACCACACTATCAATTGCATTTCTTAAATCGTTGCCACTTATTGAAAATTCATTCCCAGGTCTTGAATCATCTAGTTGTCCTCTATAAATTAATTTATCTTGACTGTCGAATAAGTAAAAATCTGGTGTACAAGCTGCATCATAGGCTTTTGCAACTTCTTGGGATTCATCATATAAATACGGAAAATCAATTTTATGTTTAAGCACAAAGTCAGCCATTTTTTCAGGTGAATCTTGAGGGTAATTTATTATATCATTACTTGAAATCGCTACAACTCCAATTCCTTGAACTCTATAATCATTTGCTATCATTACAATTTCTTCAATAACATGAAGTACAAATGGACAATGATTACATATAAAAATAACTAAAGTTCCTTTATTGCCTTTTACTTCTTCAAAAGAAATTTTTCTGTTAAAGTTAGAAGCTTGTAATTTAAAATTTGGAGCTTTTGTTCCTAAAGGCAACATATTAGATGGAGTTAATGACATTTTTCTTTTTTTAAATTGGATTTTGGAATTTTCTTATTGTAATTTCTTTATAGTTATACGGAAAGATTGATAAAAGGTTACAAGAAATTCTTATTTTTGAATTAATTAATAACTCAGAGTCTTTATTGAAAAGATTCTGAAACAAGTTCAGAATAAAATGCAAAACGAATTAACTTGGTCTGATTTTGAAAAAATTGAAATGCGAATTGGAACAATTCTAGAAGTGAATGATTTTCCTAAAGCAAGAAATCCTGCTTATCAAATACATATTGATTTTGGTATAGAAATAGGTGTGAAGAAAACTTCTGCTCAAATCAAACAAAAATATTCAAAAGATGAATTAGTCGGTAAACAAATAGTAGCTGTAGTAAACTTTCCAAAAAAACAAATTGGAAATTTTTGGAGTGAATGTCTCCTTTTAGGTTCAATTGGAAATGGTAAAGAAGTTGTTCTTCTATCTTCAGATAAACCAGTTGAAAATGGATTGAGAATTGGTTAATGTTTTTTTATTTCAAAGGTATCTTAATGAAAAACGTACTCCCTTTTCCAACAGTACTTTGAGCCCAAATTGTTCCATTAAGTTCTTCAATCGCTTGCTTGCAAAAAGGTAAACCAAGACCGAAAGATTCTTCTCCATCAGTACCAGCACGTTTATATTCAGAGGATTCCAATTCAAATATTCGCTCTATTTTATTTTTTTCAATACCAATTCCTTGATCTTTAATAGAAATTAGAAGACTATCATTTTTAATAACAACATCAATTTTTATAGTTGTTTCTTTTGCACTAAATTTTATAGCATTACTGACAAGATTATTTATAACTCTTTTAATTTTTTCGGTATTTATATTGCTAATAATCTTTTCTTTAGGAAGGACTAAATCTAAAACAATTTGTTTTTCATCGGCTAATATCTTTAATAAAGCTATACATTCTAATAAATAATCATTTACAATAATGGTGTTTTTTGGAGTTAATTTAATAACATTTTTGTTTGACTCTAAAGTTTCACTTATAAGATTTAAAGCGTTGCCACATGCTATTTTCATTAAATCCGTTAATTCTTTTCGTTCATTTTCATCTTTCTCATCTAAGATTAATTCGACCATTAAAGATAAGGATGCAATAGGAGTTCTTAAATCATGTACAACCAAATTTAGTAGTTTTTCTTTTTCTTTACTACTTTCAGTTATTATGCCGAAAGCATTTTCAAGTTCCATGTTTTGAGATAAAATAGTGTTGTTTAATTTACTTAATTTATGAATATTTTTTTTTGATTCTTTCCAGTTGGACCAGATGAAAATTAATAAAATAATCACAGTTACTACTATCATAATGGTAATAAATAGATAAAGGTTTTTAACCTTATTTTCTGTCTGAAGTATTTCAAGATTGTGTTGTTGTTCAAATAAATCATATTGCTTTTTTAAATCAACATTACTGATAGGTGAGCTATTTAAAAAGGTGTCTTCTTTTTTAATTAGATATTTTTGTAAATAATTATAGGCTTGTGGAATATTATTTTTTTTATCATGGTAAGAAGACATTAGTTTATTCCAATTTGCTTCATCTTTTTGTGAACTTATGGTATCTAAGCTAATCTTTAAATCGTTTAACATTAAATAAGCACTATCAAGTTTTTCTTCTTTTAAAAGAATTTCTACCAGACTCAAATAACTTGATTGTGCATGTTTAATATCATTACCACGAGAAAGATTTATTTTTATATCTTTTCTTAAAATAATTTTTGATTTAGCATATTCTTCTTTCTGTAAATAGACCTTACCCAGATTTCCATATACAACGCCTAATGCCTCATTATGTTTTCTAACCTGAGTTGGGAATTTCTTTGAATTTGCAATTATAAATTTTAATGCCAATTTATAATAACGCTCTGCATTATCATAATCTTTAAGTTGAAAATAACTTAGTCCAGTGTTGGAGAGAACTTGTTGCCTTCTGTGGTAATTATCTAATATATCCGGACAACTTTCAGAATCTTTAAATGCATTAATAAAATTATCTTTTGCATCTTCATATGATCCCTGTTTATAATAAATCATTGCAATTCTATAGCTGTATTCAGAATTTAAACAATTATCAAAATAACCTAATCCTAATTGTTTGGCTTTATAATAATAGGCAAAAGCTTCATTAAATTGTTCTTGACTATAAAAAACATCACCTTTACATAGATAAGCAATGGCATATTCATCCTTGTAAATTGAGGGATCTTTTCCAGATATTAAGGAAATAGCAGAATCAGCATATTTGTGTGCCTTTTCGTAATCGTTAACAAATGCTTCATATACATATCTTTTGTAATCAAAAACTTTGACTTGAGATGATATAGATAAATCTTTTTCAAAGATTGCTGAATCCAATTTTTTAAGATCATAAATCACATTTTCTTTACCGTTTTTTGGTTTTAACAGTAAGGATTGATCTACTTCATACTTATCAGAATCAATTATGTACTCGTAGGACTTATCTTTTTTAAAGAAAAAATATATTGCAACAACAATCAGAATTATTATCAATGATATTATGAACTTTTTTGGGATATTTTTCATGAAACATTAAGGAAATTATAATAATACCTTAGCAATAGTACATAAAATTTAATGTAGTCTACTATATTGTATAAAAAGATTTCATTAAAAATACCCTAAGAGTTTTACTTTTCTTGCAGAATATTTCCAAGCATTTTTTTTAAATTAATTATAAAAGTAAATTCTATAATATTAAAAATTATTCCTGCATGCTATGATAAACATTCATAACATCATCATCTTCTTCAATTTTTTCAAGTAATTTTTCAACATCAGCAGCTTCTTCTGGAGTAAGTTCTTTTGTTACTTGAGGAATTCTTTCAAATCCAGACGATAGTATTTCTAATTCTCTAGATTCTAATTCTTTTTGTAGAGCACCAAAGCTTTCAAAAGGAGCATACATTAGAATTCCATCTTCGTCTTCAAAAATTTCTTCTACACCAAAATCTATCAATTCTAATTCTAATTCTTCTAAATCTTGTCCTTCAGCTGGAATTCTAAAATTACAAGTATGATCAAACATAAATTCAACCGAACCTTGAGTTCCAAAAGTTCCATTACATTTATTGAAATAACTTCTAATATTTGCTACCGTTCTATTGTTGTTGTCTGTAGCTGTTTCAATTAAAATGGCTATTCCGTGAGGAGCATACCCTTCAAATAAAACTTCTTTATAATCTGCAGTATCTTTATCTGTTGCTTTTTTGATAGCACGCTCTACGTTATCTTTTGGCATGTTTGCCGATTTAGCATTTTGCATAACAGCACGCAAACGAGAGTTGGCTTCCGGATTAGGTCCACCTTCTTTTACTGCCATTACGATATCTTTTCCTATACGTGTAAACGTTTTTGCCATTGCTGACCAACGTTTCATTTTTCGTGCTTTTCTAAATTCGAATGCTCTACCCATTTCAATATTGTTTTAAACACTGCAAAAATAATTTTTTTAGATTCAATATCAAAATTAGTTAAACAATAAACCATTATTTTATAATTTATATAAATTAGCAAGTTAATTATTTTAAAATTTAATGAATAGGTCTTTTTTTAACACAGAGTGTGGTTATTAAACTGAATAATTTTATTATATTTAATGCTTAATTTCCTATAAAGAGTAAATGAAAGTAATTGCTAATGTCTATAAATTAATTAATTGGTTTTTTAATAAACCAAAAACTTCGGGCTTATTGGTTTTTATTAGTTTGAGTTTAATATTTACTTACATTGCTTTTCAACAAAACGAAATTGACAATGAGAACAAAAAGGTTGAAATGAGAAATATGCTAAATGTAGTTTCTCAAAATATTGATCAATCACTTAAAAATTGTTATACAACAACTCTTTCTTTAGCTTTAACAATAAATGAAGAAGGAATTCCGCAAGATTTTAATTCTATAGGTGAACGTCTTTTAAAATCAAACAACAGTATTAATGCAGTTCAGATGGTTCCAAACGGAGTTATTAAATACATTTATCCAATGAAGGGAAATGAAGCTGCAATGAATTTAGATATATTGAGTTCAAAATTATTCCAAAAGGAAGCACTAAAATCCATTGAAAACCAAAAAATGTATTTTGCTGGTCCTTTTGAATTAACTCAAGGAGGACAAGGAATTGTAGGAAGACTTCCTGTTTATTTAAAAAACAAATTTTGGGGATTTTCTGCTGTAGTTATTCGATTAGATAAATTATTAATTACTTCTGGAATCAATTCTGTTAATAATGAAAAATATGAATTTCAATTGTCAAAGAAAAATCCAATTACTCAAAAAGAAGATTTTTTCTTACCTAAAACTATAAAAAGAACAAAACATAATTATGTCTACAGTTATATACCTGATGGAGATTGGAATTTATACCTAATAGATAAAAAGGCTAATACTTTAGTTCAAAAATTAATTTTCAATATAATATTAGGATTGTTATTGGCATTTATGTTTGGTTTTTTTACAATTTTATTATTAAAAAAACCAGAGCAGCTGCAACAATTAGTTCATGAACAAGCTAATAAATTAATTAATAGCGAATTAAAATTCAAAACAATATTCGAGCAAGCTGCCGTAGGAATTGCAAATGTTGATTTAAAAACTGGTAAGTTTATTGAGATAAATGAAAAATTTTGTTCACTTTTAGGATATACACAATCTGAAATGAAATCAAAAGATTTTCAATCAATAACTCATCCCGATGATTTAAATGTTGATGTGCAAAATGTAAAAAAAATAAAAAAAGGAACCATAAATCAGTATTCATTAGAAAAAAGATATTTTAAAAAAAATGGTGAAATAATTTGGGTTAAACTAAATGTTGCTCCTTTAATGTTAACTGCTGATGTTACAAACGAAACATCAGCTATTTCAATTGTAGAAGATATTACTTTGAAAAAAGAACAAGAGTCTTTAATCAAAAGAAATGAAGATCACTTTAAAAGTTTATTTGAAGATTCTCCTTTACCTTTAAGAGAAGAGGATTTTTCAAAGGTTAAATTATACTTGGAGAAAACCAATTTAATGGGACAAAATATTGAAATCGTTAGAGCCTATTTTGACAATAACCCCACTGAAGTTAATAAAGTTCATAGTTTAATTATTCACAATAATGCTAACAAAGCGTGTTTTAATTTATATAAAGTCAATAATAACGAAGAATTAGTTAAAAGTAAATCCGATTTATTTAATGATATTTCTTTTAATGATTTTAAAGACCAAATCATAGCTATAACTCAAGGAGATACAGAATATGTGATAGATACAATCATAAAAAATTCTGAAAATGAAATTAGTAACATTGATTTAAGGTGGAATGTTATTAGAGGATATGAAAATTCATTGGGACGTATCATAGTATCGAATGAAGACATAACTGAAAGAAAAACAGCCGAAAAAATTATTTTAAATTCTCAAGAAAGGATAGAATCTTTAATTAATACAATTGATGGAATAGTTTGGGAATGTGATGCAAAAACATTTGAATTCACTTTCATAAGTAAAAAGGTAAAAAATATACTTGGTTATACAGCAGAAGAATGGCTTACATGCAAAACCTTTTGGCAAGATCATATTTATCCCGAAGACAAAGAAAGTGTAATTAGCTTTTGTTCAGAAAAAACAGAAAACAATGAAGACCATGATTTTGAATACCGTATGGTTGCAAAAGACGGTTCTGTTGTTTGGCTGAGAGATATAGTAAATATTGTATTAGAAAATAATGAATCGGTTAGTTTACGAGGAATTATGATTAACATTACAAGGCATAAAGAAAATCAGAAAGATTTAAAAAAATCTTTTAATCTAGTTTCTGAGCAAAACAAACGCTTGTTAAATTTTTCGTATATTGTATCACATAATTTACGATCCCATACAAGTAATATTAGTTCTTTGATAGGTTTGATAGAAACTGCTGAAAGTAATGATGAAAAAGAAGAAATGATTGGATTATTAAAATCGGTATCTAATTCTTTAAACGATACAATGACAAATTTAAATGAAGTTGTAAATATTCAGACCAATATAACTTTAAGTATAGAAAAAATAGATTTATCTAAATATATAAAAAAAGCAAAGAAAATCTTATCAGGACAAATTGTTTCAAACAACATAACCTTTAATAACTTAGTCGCTGCTGATGTAGAAATTAATTATAATCCAGCATATATGGAAAGTATCCTTTATAATATTATTTCTAACGCAATTCGATATAGTAATAAAGAAACAGACTCCTTTATTACAATAAAATATTACAAAGAGAATGAATCAAAAATTTTAGAGATTACTGATAATGGTATAGGAATAGATTTAGAAAAATATAAAAACAAAATTTTTGGTATGTACAAGACTTTTAGTAATTATGAAGACTCTAGAGGATTAGGATTGTTTATTACTAAAAACCAAGTAGAAGCAATGGGCGGTAATATAACAGTACAAAGTGAACTCAATGTAGGAACTACTTTTAAAATCTATATTTTATGAAAAAAAAATCAATATGGATAATAGATGACGATTCTATTTTTAAAATTATTGTTAAAAAATTAATTTCAAAAGCTGAAATATTTGAAAATGTTGAAATATTTTCAAATGGTGAAGAAGCATTTTTAGCTATAAAAGATGTTTTGAATAAAAAAGAACAATTACCAGATATTATACTTTTAGATATAGAAATGCCAATAATGGATGGATGGACATTTATGTCAGAAATTAGTGTTTTTAAACAAAACTTTGAAGAAAAAAAAACAAGTATATTTATATCAAGTTCATCAATTGCGATTGATGACAAATTAAAAGCGGAAAAAAACACTTGTATTAAAGGTTTTTTATCTAAACCAATAACACTAAACGATTTAATTAAAATAGCTTCTTAAATACAGACCAAATTAATTAAAAGTCTTAACCAAAATTGATTTAAGTTTTATTAATAGTTTTATTTAATCAACAGGAACATGTTTAGAAACAAAATTTTCTGAAACGATATTCCAATTAGTTATGGCTTTATTTTTGTTTTGGAAATTAGCATTATTTTCTTTGTTGTAGGCGTTAATTTCGCTATTAACTTGTTTAACCATTAGATTGTAATTATCAACTTCTTCTTTAGTTCGATCGTTTTGTTTTTTACTTTCTAAAGTTTTTCTAGCGTTGTCAAATTTATCGTTGAACATTATAAAATTGGTGACTTTAGGAGCATAACCTTCTCCTTCGTTTTTAAAATATTCTAATGTTTTTTTTGTAGCATTTAAAATTGAACTATCGTTGTCATATGCCTTTATCAACTTTATCTTCTCTAATCCTTCAACCGCATATTGAATAAGGGCATTTTTATTTTGCTCAATGGCTTGCAAATCTTTGTTTTCAATTGCTACAGAAAGATAAGAATCCGTTATGTAAACTTTAAAGAAAATTAAATAAAGTTCAGTTTTATATTTAAATACCTCATTAGACTTTTCCATCTTTTTTCCTAATTCTGATTTGTCTTCAGATATTGTTATATTGTATTTTATAGCAAACGATTTTTGAGCAGCTATTACTTTTTCTTGTTCTTTATCAAGCCGCTCGTTTACTAAATCTCTTGTCAATATATAAGCTTCCATTAAATCATAAGATTGCTCTGCTACTTCTTGCATGTCAATTATTTTTTCGTATTCTTCATTAATATTTTTTTCAACAATACTTAAATAATCTAAAATTTGATTTTTATATTCTTGATCACCTTTATAGCCATCTTTAATTGCATTTATCTTTTTAGAAGCATTTTGAATACTTGTCACTAATTGTTTTCTAGTATTGTCAATTCGTCTAGCACTTTTTGAGTGTGCCACTGCTTTGGTATATTTCCAAGTGCTTTTGGCAATTAAATCTTGTTCTTTACCAATATAGATTAAATAATCAAGAGGTGTTTTAAATTCTTGAGCTACTGTACCAAAATGTATTAAAAGTACTAAAAAAGATAATTTTAGTTTCATAAGTATTTTATTGGGTTAAATCGTTTATAATGTTCATCGCTTCAAAAATATGTAAATTACTTTGAATAGCTCTTATTTTTTCTAAATTACTACTTTTTACAAATTCATCAAATTGTTGGTATTCTATTTCAACTTGACTTTGTTCAATTTCAATTGGAAATTCTGTTTCACTAATCTCCTTTATTTCTTGCCATATAGAATTACTTTTTTCAACTTCATTAAACACATCATTAAAATTTAATGGAATTGGATCGAAATTAAAATCAAATAGTGTTTCTATTTTATCATTCATTGCCTTAATTTTTCTTGCTTCATTGTTTTCCTCAATCCTTACAATACTTTTAGATATAGCTTCTTCTCTTTTAGGATTACTAAATAGTGCAAACCTCATTTTTGGAACTATTTCTTGATATTCTAATGCATTAGGTGCCTGATATTCGCGTTCAATTTGATTGTCAAATAAAAACGGAATTTCAACATCTGGAAATAAACCCATTCCTTGATTGCTTTTCCCAGTAATTCTATAAAAACCTTCAATTGTTATTTTCAGAAATGCATCATTCACAGGCAAAATAGTTTGCATGGAAGCTTTTCCACGGGTCTTATTTCCAACAACAATACCTCTGTTATAATCTTGAATAGCATTTGCAAAAAACTCACTTGCTGAAGCAGAATATGCATTAACTAAAACAACAAGTGGTCCATTATATATTGAACCTCTATTTGGATCTCTAATTGTTTCATTTTTATTTTGTTGGTCATTCAAAATTGCAACTGGTCCAATATCGATGAACATTCCTGTTAAGTTAATAGCTTCAATCATTGAACCACCACCATTGTTTTGAACATCAATGATTAAGCCATCAATATCATCTTTCTTTAATTTGTAAATTTCTTTTGCTAAATCATCACTCACATTTGTTTGTCCGGAACCAATTTCACCATAAAAACTCGGAATCTTTACATAGCCAACTTTCTTTGCTCCTTTTTTAAGGATAAAACTATAAAGTGAAGTACTATAATTAGTCATTTCTTTTTTATCTAAATTAACTTTATATATATATCCGCTTTTTTTTCTAATTGTAAATTCAGCTTTTTTGATTTCATTTGAGCTAAAAATTGTTTCAACTTTATCTTTTGTAGCACAAGAAATTTCAATGGATTCTTTGTTAGAATTAATTTTAATGATTTGATCACCATTCTCAATTTTTTCTGAAAAATAGGCAGAACTACCTGGAATTATATTTTCAATAATAATTTCTTCATTTTCATTTAAAGAAAGTAATAATCCAAATGAAAGATTATTAGAACTCACACCAGATAAATAGCTTGTTTTCTCTTCATTTGAAAAAAAAGATGTATGTGGATCAAAATATGAACAAAATGTATTTATAAATTTTGCATTAAATTCATCTTGACTCAAATTTAATTCAGCAATTTTACATTTATTAATTTCAATAACCTTTTTCTTTGATTCTAGGGTAAGTTTAGAAAAATTATTAACTAATGAATCTTTATTTTTACTGGTTTCAGCTACATTCTTAAGAATTTGAAAAAGAATTGATTTTTTCATCCTTTTCTTTAATTCTAATTCATTTAAAACATATGGAAATGGGTGTTTTGCAAATTGAATAGTTTCTAAACTTTCAAAAGAAATAAGTTCTTTTTCAATTTGTTCATAAATCTTTTTATTTCTAACTAAAGCTGCTGAATAAACCATGAATATATCATGTAAAAACTGACAATCTTTAGCAATAATATAATCATCTATTTTGTATTTATGCTTTTTTAGAACATCAATTTCTGCAGCCAAAAAAAGACGATTATTTTCATCCAATTCATCTAAAAAGGTAGTAAAAACAAATTTGGACAAACTATCATTTAAAGCTTTTGGCTTATAATGTTGCTCTTGAATGACTTTATTAATTTGAAATAAAGTTTCACAAGCATTTTTGTTAGTTTGTCCAAATATAACTATTGGGAAAATTAAAAATAATAGTTTTTTCAATAGTTTACTTTTTATAAAAAGGTATTTTCACAACCTTTGCTTTAATATCTTTATTTCTAATTCTAATATAAATTTCAGAATCTGGAGTTGAAAACGCTATAGTTACATAACCCATTCCAATAGCAATTCCCAATGAGGGTGCTTGTGTTCCAGAAGTTACAATTCCAATAATGTTACCATCAGCATCAACAATTTCGTAATCGTGACGTGGAATTCCTCTATCAACCATTTCAAAACCAACTAACTTGCGAGTCACACCAGCCTCTTTTTGAGCTTTTAAGTTTTCCGAATTTGTGAAATCTTTGGTGAATTTCGTAATCCAACCTAAACCAGCTTCTAAAGGCGAAGTAGTATCGTTAATATCATTTCCGTATAAACAGAATCCCATTTCTAAACGCAATGTATCTCTTGCAGCTAAACCGATTGGCTTAATTCCAAAAGCAGCACCAGCTTCAAACACTTTTGTCCAAATTTGTTCAACTTCAGAATTTTTACAATAAATTTCAAATCCACCTGAACCAGTATAACCAGTTGCAGAAATAATTACATTTTCAATTCCAGCAAAATCTGAAACTTCAAAATGATAATATTTTATTTGAGATAAATCAACCGAAGTCAAGGATTGCATTGCTTCAACAGCTTTTGGTCCTTGAATGGCCAACAAAGAATAATCTTCCGATAAATCCTTCATATCAACACCTAAATTATTGTGAGACGAAATCCAATTCCAATCTTTTTCAATGTTAGAAGCATTTACAACCAATAAATATTGCTCTTCTTTAATTTTATAAATGATTAAATCATCCACAATTCCACCATCATTATTTGGCAAGCAAGAATATTGTGCTTTTCCGATTTCAAGCGTAGAAGCGTCGTTAGAAGATGCTTTCTGAATCAAAGCCAAAGCATTTTCACCGCTTAACAAAAATTCACCCATGTGCGAAACGTCAAAAACACCAACACCAGTCCTTACGATTTCGTGTTCTACATTAATTCCTTCATATTGCACAGGCATATTAAAACCTGCAAAAGGAACCATTTTTGCTCCTAAACTTTCGTGAATGTGTGATAAAGCTGTATTTTTCATTTTTAGAGTATATTTAATATTGTGATGCGAATTTATTGAAAAATTATTAATTTGAAGCTATTTCCTGCTATCCATTGCAATCTTTTCTTTTTTAAAGAAAAAAAGAAAAGTATTTCCATTCCTATCAGGGCTAGGGCATCTCGTTATTAAATAATATTTTGAAAAAAATTGAACCATTTAGATATTAAGAAAATTTAGTAAAACCTAGATGAAACTAAATGTCTTAACGGTTCAAAAAAATTTTAAATTCTTCATAATTCGAAATTTTAATACTCACTTTCTCTTTGTTTATAACACCTTCAATCTGTATAGGAATAGGAAGTTTAATATTTAATAAAGGTTCAACTTCATCTAAAAACTTAATTGGGTGAGCTGTTTCCAATATAAAACCAATACTTTCCGATTTATTTTGCATTTCCTTTTTCAAGCCCAAATATCCAACAGCACCATGAGGTTCAGTCACATATCCAAAGGAATCATAAACAGTTTTCATTGCCACTTTTGTTTCTTCATCTGTAAAAGAATACGAAGAAAAGTCTTTTTCAAACTCCTTTAAATCATTTCCATACATTTCTTGAATACGAACAAAATTACTTGGATTTCCAACATCCATCGCATTCGAAATGGTCGCTAAAGAAGGTTTTGGTTCATAATTTCCATCTTTCAAAAATCTAGGAACCGTGTCATTTGAATTTGTAGAAGCCACAAAATGGGAGAGAGGCAAGCCTATTTTTTTAGCCAAAATTCCAGCACAAATATTTCCAAAATTTCCACTTGGACATGAAACTATTAAAGGTTTGTTGAATTTCTTTAGTTCTTTGTAAGCAAAGAAAAAATAGAACATTTGTGGCAACCAACGAGCAATATTTATAGAATTTGCTGATGTAAGATTAAAAGCTTTCAAATCTTCATCTAAAAAAGCTTTCTTAACCATATCTTGACAATCATCAAAAACACCATCAACTTCAAGAGCTGTAATGTTTTGACCTAACGTAGTCAATTGTTTTTCTTGAATGTTACTCACTTTTCCAGAAGGATAAAGGATGATGACTTTTACACCTTTTACACCCAAAAAACCACTAGCAACAGCACCGCCAGTATCACCAGAAGTCGCAACTAAAACCGTATTTTGTAGATCTTTATTGCGATTAAAATAAGCCAAACATCTCGACATGAATCTTGCTCCAACATCTTTAAAAGCCATTGTTGGACCATGAAATAATTCTAATGAATAAATTTTTTCTTCAATCTTTACTAAAGGAAAATCAAAAGATAATGTTTCATCAACAATTCGTTTTAATTCTTCTTCAGGAATTTCATCACCTATAAATTGTTGAATCACTTGAAAAGCAATTTCTTGATTAGAAAGGTTTTCAATATTTTCATAAAATTCATCACTTAATTTAGATAAACTCTCTGGAAAATACAATCCTTTATCTGGAGCTAATCCGTTGATGACTGCTTGTTCAAAAGTAACTAGGTGGTTTTTATTTTTTAGACTGTAAAATTTCATTTTTTGTTTTTTTGGAACACAGATTAAAGAAATTCAAGAAATCTTAGAAATTTTTCTGTGTAAATTTCTCTGATTTCTTAAATCTGTGTTGCTAAATTATATTGTTACTGTACCTTTAGAATTCACTTTAGAAACATGAATATCAAACTCAATTCCAGTAGATGAATAACTTTCTTTCATTGCTTTAGCAACTTTTTTAGCACTTTCTTTTCCTTTGCAAAGAGCAAAAATAGATGGACCAGCACCTGAAATTCCAGCACCTAAAGCACCGTTTTGTAAAGCAGCATTCTTAACTTCATCAAAATTGGGAATCAAGTATTTTCTAAAAGGCTCTACTAAAACATCTTTTAAAGAACGTCCAATCAAATCATAATCATCAGTATACAAACCCGCAATTAATCCACCTAAATTTCCGGTTTGAGTAATCGCTAATTTTAATGGAATCATTGGTTGAATTACAGCTCTTGCATCAGAAGTTTTGACTTCAATATGTGGATGCAGCACAACAGCAAATAATTCGCTAGGACTTTTAATTTGGATTATATCTAAAGGTTCGTATCCACGAATTAAAGTAAACCCACCTAATAGGCAAGGAGCAACGTTGTCAGCATGTTCAGAACCACTTGCAACCGCTTCACCTTTCATAGCAAAATTCACT
>NZ_CAXBFR010000039.1:0-22715 GCF_963975005.1 uncultured Flavobacterium sp. | reverse complement strand
TGCTTTTAATGAAAATTTAGAGGAATAAAACTAAAATTTTAACTGATATACATCATCTAAATCTTTATCACAACTGAAGTTTACACCTAAATCGGTAACATAACCAGAATTTAATCCATAAACCCAACCGTGAATACTTAATTTCTGTCCGTTTTTCCAAGCCGATTGCACAATTGATGTCTTAGCTAAATCATAAACTTGTTCTCTTACGTTTAATTCCACAAACTTATTGAAGCGGTCTTTTTCGTCTGTAATGGCATTTAATTCTACTTGGTGAAAGCGATAAACATCTTTTATATGTCTAATCCAATTATCAATTACACCAATAGAATCGTTACCCATTGCTGCTTTAACTCCACCACATCCATAATGACCACAAACAATAACATGTTTTACTTTTAAAGCATTTACAGCGTAATCTAGCACGCTTAACATATTCATATCACTATGAACAACCATATTGGCAATATTTCTGTGTACAAAAACTTCTCCTGGTTCGGCTCCAATAATTTCATTGGCTGGCACACGACTATCAGAACATCCTATCCACAACAAAGGGGGTTGTTGTCCTTCTGCTAAATTGTTAAAAAATTCGGGGCTTACTTTTAATTTTTCTTCTACCCATTTTTTATTATTCTCTATTATTTTATTATAAAATTCACTCATGATAATATAATTTTAATTTGATTCTTTTTTTAATTTGAAAAACTCTACAAAACTCGTTGGATTATCAACTATACCTTTTTCTGACATTAAATGCACAAATATGTTTTTATTTTTAGCCTGAATAACAAAGTCCTCTAATATTTCTACAATATCATAATCCAAATAAGTTGTTTTTCTAATATCTAATTCTAACCTCGAATTTTCAGGTAAACTGAATAACTCTTTTTGAATGGCAGCTTTGTTTAAAAAGGAAATTTCTTCAGCAAAAGTCATTTGTATTACACTAGCGTTTTCTGTTTCTTTTTTATGCAAAAATATAGAATTTTGGTAATTTTTTATCAAAACGACAGCAAATCCGATTGCTAAACCTGTAAAAATTCCATACAATAAATTTGTAAAAACGATTACAATTATAGTAACAATAAAAGGTAAAAACTGTGTCCAACCCAAAGAAAACATTTTTTTAAACAAAGAAGGTTTAGCTAGTTTGAATCCGACTACAATTAAAATTGCTGCTAATACCGATTTTGGAATATGATTTAAAATGGTAGGAATAGCTAAAATTGAAACTAGTATTAAAATTCCATGCAAAATAGCTGACATTTTTGTTTTTGCATTTGACTGAACATTGGCAGAACTTCTAACAATTACTTGCGTTATTGGTAGACCTCCAATTAATCCTGAGGCTATGTTTCCAAATCCTTGAGCAAATAACTCTCTATTTGTAGGTGTGATATTTTTTTCTGGATCTAATTTATCTGTAGCTTCTACACTTAATAAAGTTTCTAAACTGGCTACTAATGCTAAAGTAAAAGCGATTGTCAAAATTTCAAGAGAAAAAATTTGACTAAAATCTGGAAAACTTAAAAATTCACCAAAGTCACTAATACTATTTGGCACAGGAACTTCCACAAGATGTTTTCCTTCTATAGCTAAATCTGTAATTGAACTGAAAATAATTTGCAAAATTGTACCTACTAAAACAGCAATTAAAGAACCTTGAATAATTTTGAAAAATCCATGTTTTTTTGATAAGATATTATAACAAAACAAAATGATAATAAGACCAACAACTCCAATAATTAAAGCTCCAAATGTAATATTATCCATTATGTGAGTAATTGCTGAAAATGTATTTTCTCCCGAAGGTTCCAAAAAAGTATCTGCTCCTTCCGCTTCGGTATCATAACCAAAAAAGTGAGGTATTTGTTTTAAAATAATGATTATTCCGATTCCAGTTAGCATTCCTTTAATAACACTATTTGGAAAATAATAACCGATTACACCCATTTTAAGCACTCCAAAAAGCAATTGAATAATTCCTGCTAAAACTACAGCCGATAAAAACAATTCAAAACTACCCAGTGAAGTTATTGCACTGGCAACAATTGCTGCTAAACCTGCAGCAGGGCCACTAACTCCAATTTTTGATTTACTAATAAGACCAACAACGATACCACCAATAATACCCGATATTAATCCAGATAAAGGAGGTGCATCACTAGCTAATGCAATTCCTAAACAGAGGGGAAGAGCTACGAAAAAAACCACAATACTCGCAGGAATATCGTTTCTTAAATGTTTAAACATATATGAATTTTTGAATTAAATTAAATTTTATACTTCATGTTTATGAAGCTTTAGAAAAATCTAAACTAATTCAGGAGGCTCAATAAAAATAGTTGGCTTAATAGAGTTTACTTTTCTATCTTTTAAAATAGAATATTGCACTTTTTGCAAACCTTCAAAGTCAATTACTAGTGGAATTGAATAAATAGTAGGTATAGATTTTATTTCATTAAAAGCACCATGATTTTCTTCTTCACTCATGTTAAAAAAGTAAGAAGTATCAACACTTTTATCAATAGCAGACACGATAGTTGGTGTGGCTAAAAACAAAATAAAAATTATTAATACTATTTTGCATAAGAATTTCATATAGCAAATATAAAATATATTTATGGTTTATAAAATGAATAATCCATAAATTAAACATAAAAAAAGACCCCTTTAAAAGTGGCCTTAGTTCTAAAATTATATTTCTTCTTCCATCCAAGCTTTTAACATCCAAATGGTTTTTTCTTGTTCTACTATAAAATCACTCATCATAGAGTTTGTTCCTTCATCATTAATATTTCCTGATTTTTCTAAAATAACCCTTTCAATTTTCAGCAATTCAACTAATGAATCTGAAACTAAAAGCACAGCTTCTGTATCCTTTGAAATATTTTTTCCAACTTTTAATTTACTGTTTTCTATATAATCCGAAAAAGTATGCAATGGTGTTCCACCCAAAGTTAAAACTCTCTCAGCAATCAAATCAATTTTTAATTGTGAATCGTTGTATAATTCTTCAAACTTAATGTGCAAATCAAAAAATCTTTTTCCACGAATATTCCAATGTAATCCTCTTAAATTTTGATAATAAACCTGAAAATTAGATAACAACATATTTAACTCATTCCCTAATTCATCCACTTCTTTTACTGGTAATCCTAAACTATTTATTTTCATATTTATTACTTTTAAATTATTCTTAAATTTACTAAAAATTTAACACTATTAAGTATAAGTAATATCGATAGTTTTTATATTTTTATCGAAAATAACTATACAATGACAATTACTCAATTAGTTTATGTGTTAGCTGTTGCAGAGCACAAGAACTTTACCAATGCTGCCGAAAAATGTTTTGTTACTCAACCCACACTAAGTATGCAAATTCAAAAATTAGAAGAAGAATTAAAGGTTCAGATTTTTGATAGAAGTAAAAAGCCAATTCAATTAACAGAAATTGGTGAGAAAATTGTTAATCAAGCAAAAAATATTGTCAATGAAGCGGGCAGAATTACTGATATTGTTGAACAGCAAAAGGGTTATATTGGTGGTGAGTTTAGAGTTGGAATTATTCCGACAGTGATGCCTACTTTATTACCTATGTTTTTGAGTAATTTTATTAAAAAACACCCAAAAGTAAATTTGATTATAGAAGAGCAAACTACAGAAGAAATTATAAAACGTTTAAAAAACGGCCATTTAGATTGTGCCATTGCTGCAACTCCTTTGGAAGAAGAAAATTTAAAAGAAATTGTCTTATATTATGAACCTTTTGTAGCCTATATTCCTGAAGGAAATTCAATTTCAGCTAAAAAAGAAATAGAAATTAGTGATTTAGATGTAGAAAATATTCTTTTACTACAAGATGGACATTGCTTTAGAGATGGAATTTTGAATCTCTGCAAAAACAATAAATATTTAAATGAAAATCATTTTCAAATTGAAAGTGGGAGTTTTGAAACTTTAATAAAATTAGCTGATGAAGGTTTAGGTACAACACTTTTGCCCTACCTACACACATTAGATTTGAATGAAAATAAGAAAAGTAAATTAAGACATTTTAAAGACCCGAAACCTGCAAGAGAAGTGAGTTTAATTTATCCGAAAAATGAATTAAAAATACATATTATAGATGCTTTGAGAAGTGTTATTTCTGGTGTCGTTAGAGGCGCAATAGCCTTTAGTGACGTTGAAATCATCAGCCCAAAAAAGCAAGCCTAAAAAAAAGGTACGTGAAAACGTACCTTTTTTATTTATCTATTCTATTAAAATCAAACATTGTCTTAATTCTGGTTTTTCTTTTGTGAATTGCATTACCCAATCTTTTAATTGTTCTATTTCGTAGGGTAAAAGAACTTTTAAAGCTTTTTCAAATTCTTTACAAAATAATATTGGATCAAAACTTACTCGCTCTAAAATTGACTTCGTATACGTAAACATTCTTGTGGGCATAATACAAAAAATTAAGCGTTAATACTTTTCTTGAACATGTGGTAAATTTACTCAATAAACCATTACTATAACGTTTGCGTATGTGAAATTATTGTTATAATTATCTTAAATAACATAAATACCTGATTTTTAAATAATTATAAAAAAAATTAAGTACTTTAATTCTTAATTGCTCGCAACATCTCTCTTTTTCCTGGTGCTCCAGGTAATTTTTCTACACTAAAACCTGCATTTAACATAGCTTTTTTTATGGAAGTTCTACAGGCATATGTTACCAAAATTCCTTCTGACAATAGAGCATCATACATTTTTTGAAAAATTTCTTCTGACCATAATTCAGGTTGAACATCAAATCCGAAAGCATCAAAATAGATAAGATTATACTTCTCAGAATCTGAAATATCTTCAAACTTTTGTTTTCTTTTTGTCAAATTAAAATTGGAAGTTAGCTTATTTTCTACTTCCCAATTAGATTGATGCATTTCATTAAATATAGATTGATGCGCTAAAGCTTCTAATTCAGAAACATAATTTAGATTTTCAATAATATCTATTTCAACAGGATAAGCTTCTACTCCAACATAATTTATGTTTTGATTAGCATTTATTGCTTCTAAAAAAGTAATAAAAGCATTTAAACCTGTTCCAAAACCGATTTCTAAAATAGAAACGGACTTATCATTTAGTAATGAAAGTCCGCTTTTTATAAAAACATGTTTTGCTTCTTGTATAGCTCCAAATTTCGAATGATAAGTTTCATTGAGTTCAGGCAAAAAAATAGAAGTAGAACCGTCTTTTGTAAGGATAATTTCTTTTTTCAAATTTTAAATCTTTGAAATTATTATTTTTATTTTGGAATTTCTCCAATATATAATTTTTTAATCCTAGGAATTGGTCCACTACACTTTTGTTGATGACAAGTAATACATGCATCAACTCCATTATTAAAGTGTTCTTTAGCGTTCTTTGGATCTTTATAAATTAACTCTTGCGCTTCTATAAACTTTTTGGCTTGTTGGTCAAAAAAAGCATCTTTGTCTTGTTTGTCAGTCATAACTGACTCGTGAATCTTTAAGAAATGTTGAGGGAATTTTCCAATAGTATCCCCTTTCATGATTTTTTCTTTCAAACGTTGGTTGTCTACATACATTTGTTCCATCAAAGCAGCCATTTCTGACATTTGGTACATTTCAAAGCTTTTTTCAACTTCTTTCGTTTCTGCTTCAGTAGCTATTTTACCTTCTTTTTTACAAGAAAATAAAAATACTATTAAAAAGACATAAAGTAAACTCTTCATTATTTTTTTATTAAAACGCCATCAGCCATAAATAAATATTTTTTCTTTGGCTCTTTTATACTATCTATAGATGCTTGAGATTTACCAGCATCTTGGGCATAATGTTTTAAATCTGCAACACTTTCTTCACTAATATATGCTTTCCCACTAACAACAACTTCTTTATTTTCTGCATTCATAGGCACAAAATATGCATAGTCTTTAAATTTTACAAACGATTCTTTGTCATTGTCTAAAGCTACATTCATCCAACAACCTTTCTTTTGGCAAACATTTTTAATTGTTGAACTAAATTTTAGATCAACAGTATCACCTGCTTTTAAATCTCCAAATTTCGAAGTCATTTCTTGGTAAGATAAAGCACCATCTGTATTAATTGAATCTCCAAATACTGCATATTCAACTTGTGGTTCTGTTACTGCGACTTCTGCTTCAGTTTCTTTTTTACAACTAATTAATACTACTAAAAAGGCTGATGCCAAAACTATTTTTTTCATTATTATTACTTTTAGATTTAAACAAAAATAGGTACTTTTGTTTAAAAGAAGAATTATTGTTGATAATATTTTTCATATATTTTATACAAATCTTAATAAAAACCCATTCTTATTTTTAAATTTGCAAAAATTGAAAACGATTTCGCTTTTTATTAAACATATCCAAAATGACATCAAACACACTTAATGATATTGAAATTAACAAATCATCAACTTCAAAAATTGATTCGGTAGATTTTCAAAATTTAGCTTTTGGAAATGTCTTTACCGATCATATGTTAGTTTGTGATTTTAAAGACGGGCAATGGGAAAAGCCTATAATTAAACCATATGCTCCATTTTTAATGGATCCATCAGCAAAAGTTTTTCACTACGGTCAAGCTATTTTTGAAGGGATGAAAGCTTACAAAGATGCAAATGATGACATTTGGTTGTTTAGACCAGATCAAAATTTTGAACGTTTTAATAAAAGTGCTGTCAGAATGGCAATGCCTGAAGTTCCTGAATTTGTATTTATGGAAGGTTTAAAAGAACTTATTCGTTTAGAAAAGGATTGGGTACAAAAAGGGTTAGGAAACTCGTTATACCTAAGACCATTTATGATTGCAACAGGAACTGGTGTAATAGCAGCTCCATCGCAAGAATATAGATTTATGATTATTCTTTCGCCAGCAAAATCATATTATTCTGGTGAAGTTAAAGTTATAATTGCAGAGCATTTTAGTAGAGCTGCAAATGGTGGAATTGGTGCTGCAAAAGCGGCTGGAAATTATTCAGCTCAATTTTATCCAACTAAATTAGCTAATGAAAAAGGGTATCAACAAATTATTTGGACAGATGACGCTACCCATACAAAATTAGAAGAAGCTGGAACAATGAATGTATTCTTTAGAATCAATGATACATTATACACCGCTCCTACAAGTGAACGAATTTTAGATGGTATTACTAGAAAAAGTGTAATTGATTTAGTAAAAAAAGAAAAAATAGCCTTAGAAGTTCGCACTGTATTGGTTGACGAATTGGTTGAAGCTGCAAGAAATGGTTCACTTAAAGAAATTTTTGGTGCAGGAACTGCAGCTGTAATAAATCCAATTGTAGGTTTTTCATACAAAGAGGAATATTTTGAATTGCCAAAAATAGAAAACCCAATGGCTTTAAAAATCAAACAAAAATTAACAAATATCCAAAACAAACTTGAAGAAGATGTTTTTGGTTGGACTGTGAAAGTTTAAAATTGTAATTTAAGAATTCAAAAAGCGATTTTCAAATTGAAAATCGCTTTTTTTATACCATCTTTTTTTTTGCAAACTGAATATTACTTTAAAATAGTTTCAAAATTTGGTTTAAAGTAATTTGGGCCTTTCATTACTTTTCCATCTTCTCTATAAATTGGTTTACCGTCATGGTTTAATTTACTCATATTACTGCGTTGAATTTCTTCAAAAACGGCTTCTATTTTATGTTGCAATCCATGTTCTAAGATTGTTCCGCATAAAATATATAGCATATCTCCTAAGGCATCAGCAATTTCAGTCAAATCATTATTTTGAACAGCTTCTAAATATTCTTCATTTTCTTCTTTCATTAAGTTAAATCGCAATTCATTTTTGCTAATTCCTAAATCTGCTTTCATTTCATAAGAAACTCCTAATCCAAAAGAAGTATGAAATTCAGCTACAGCTTCTAATTGTCTTTTCATTGTAGATTATTTTTAGTTTTGTTGTTGCAAATTATATTTTTTATGGCTTCAATGTGTTATTTTTGCCTTAAAATTATTACTATGTTTTCAACAAACCAGCTCTACTTCGCTATATTCTTTGTTATATCTTTCACTATCGCAATGATTTATGTGTACAAAAAGGATTTAAAGTTACATAAATTATACTATAAAGGCAGTAGTAAATGGGTTTTAGTCGGATTTTTAGCATTCGTAGCAATTTTATTTATTTTAAAATATTATTTGAAAAATAATTAATATATTTGGTAAATATTAATGAAAAAAGCTTTTTTTTAATGAAAATACTGAAGTATATTTTTTTACTTCTACTTCTTTGTGGTATTGCTGGTTTTGTATTTATTGCAACTCAACCAGGTGAATATTCAATTACAAAAAGTAAAGAAATTAGCGCCTCTAAAGATGTTGTTTTTAATTTTGTAAAAGATTACAACAATTGGAATTTATGGAATTCTAATATCGATTCAACTTCTTCGAAAGAATTAATTTCTGAAGATTCAAAAACTTATACAATTTTAAATCGAAATGAATCAATAATTTATGAAACATTAAAATTATATAATTCTGATTCTATTACTCAAAAATTGACTCAAGAAAACCTTATTCATAATCTAGTTTGGAAATTTACACCTACAAAAAAAGGAACACTACTTTCTTGTGAAATGAAAGGAACGATGACTTTAAAGCAAAAAGTGTTTTCGGTTCTTCAAGGTGGTGCTCAAAATTATTTAGGAGACGATATTAAAAATAGTATAACAAATATTGATAAGTACCTTACAAATCAATTAAATAAATTTAATATAAAAATATACGGCTTAGTTACTAAAGAAGGTTCTCTTTTTATCAAACAAATCGATAGTAGCTCAATTCAAAACTTTAGTTCAATTTCTAGAATTAAAATTCCTGAGCTTGTCAAATTTGCCAAAGACAATGTTATAAATTATACCGAAACTCCTTTTGTTTTATTTGATAGCTGGAATACAAGTAACAACAAAACAAAATTTTCAATTTGTTTACCTGTAAAAGAAGAGATTATAACTTCGGAGGACAGTGATGTCCTTGGTGGAGAATTATTTGAATTTAGAGCCGTAAAAGTGACACTTACTGGAGATTATTCACACCTAAAAAAAGCTTGGGATGGAGGTTTTAAATTTATTGAGAGAAATAAATTAACTTTAGATACAAATGGTAATTATATAGAATCTTATAAAGTTTCGTCTCCTAATGAAAAAGAACCTTCAAAATGGATAACAGATATTTATATTCCGATTAAGACTGAAATTATTCCTAAAAAGAAAGCAATAACAAATGTTAGTGTTGAACCTGTTTTAGAAACGCAACCTATCGAATAAAAAGATCCGAATCTTAACAGATTCGGATCTTTTTATTATTTCTCCAACAAATACCTGACAACTGTTTCGGCAGCTTGCAATCCAAATAGAGCTGGCATCCAACTATTAGTTCCATAAAAAGATTTTTTATAGTTTTTACCATCTGTTTTTTTTAAACTTGTTGGTTCCGGAATTTCAGTAGAAAAAACTGCTTTTACACCTTTATTTATCTTTACTCTTTTCAACCTCTTTCTAATATTTTTAGCTAAAGGACAATCTTTCGTTTTACTAATATCTTTAACAAAAACCTTACTTGAATCATACTTTCCACCTGCACCCATGCAACTGATTACTTTTACTTTTCTTCGTTTGGCCGAAATAATTAAATTCAGTTTTGGCGTTACACTATCAATACAATCTAAAACATAATCATATTCAGTGGTTACAATTTCTGTTGCTCGTTCTGGTGAAAGAAATTCTTCAACTTTAGTTAAATTTAAATCAGGGTTTATATCTAATAATCTATTCGCTACAATATCAACTTTAGTTTTCCCAATTGTTGAATGCAATGCTGGTAATTGTCGGTTTATGTTAGTAATATCAACTGTATCTCCATCAACGATAGTCATTTTTCCAATTCCAGCACGAACTAAAAATTCGGCAGCAAAACTTCCTACACCACCAAGTCCAACTACTAATAAATTTGCGTTTTTTAATTTATTTATTCCTTCTTCTTTAAAGAGTAATTCTGCTCTTTCTTGCCATTGTGCCATTTTCTATTGGGTTATAAGTTTATGAGATTATAAGGTTTAATCTGAACTCGTTTCAGATTCTTATCAACAACTCTATTTATCTTTAAAAATCGTATTAAAATTTGATTTAACAACTTCTTTTAAATCTTCCATTTTTATATTTTTTATGTTTGATGCTTTTTGATACACATCTATAATTGTTTCTTCAATTGTGTCTGTTTCTAAAAAAAATCTATCATTAGGAACATATTCAAAAACTTCAGCTAATTCTGGGTTTCGAAGTAAATATTTTCCAAATGACAAATAAAATCCGTTATCCAAAAGCGATTTTGCTACTTGTTTGTTTTTATAAAAACCGTGAATAATCATTGGATTTTCAACAGCCATATATTTTTTAATAGCAATTACTTCCTGATAAGAGGCTACACAATGCAAAATTATTGGTTTTGATGTGTTTTGAACCAATTCAATTTGTTGCTGAAAAACTGCTGTTTGTTTTTGAAAAGGAGTCTCTATTCGTTTGTCTAAACCACATTCTCCAAGTGCTAAACATTCATTTAGTTTTAACTTCTCTTCAATTGATTTTAGGTCTGATTTTAACCGATTTTCATCAATATACCAAGGATGAATTCCAATAGAATATTGCGGAATAGCTTCGTCAAATTCCCAAGGATATTGATTTACAACTTCTAAGATAGAAGCATTATTTTTAAAAGAATGGGTATGTAAATTAATGAATTCCATTAGTCGTGAAACTTTTTAACTCCGGCATTTATCTCAACTGCTAATTCATTTTCTAAAGGAACAATCGGACAAGAATATTCTTGATTATAAGTACAATAAGGATTATAAGCTTTATTAAAATCAATAATCACTTCTTTAGATTTCGGAACTTTTATGTCTAAAAATCGTCCACCACCATAGGTTTTAATTCCATTTGTTTCATCTAAAAAAGGCAAAAACAAATAATCTTCAAAACCTT
The DNA here is from genome assembly GCF_963975005.1 of uncultured Flavobacterium sp. GTDB lineage: Bacteria > Bacteroidota > Bacteroidia > Flavobacteriales > Flavobacteriaceae > Flavobacterium. The sequence goes on along the minus strand of NZ_CAXBFR010000039.1, from coordinate 11,663 downwards.
TTCTTTTAGATAAATCTATATTTTTATAAACCGTTAGAACCAATTCTTTTGAATCAATCGTAAAATACAATTCACCATATTTTATATACTTTGGTTTTCTTGCAGTTGTTGTTGGCATATCAAAAGGTTTTTGTTTTTTAAGCTTAATAAATTTGGCTTTCACAACATACTTTTCATCAATTGGAAAAAAATCTAATCCTTCAAAATGTAATCTATCTTCTTGCGTTAACGGACTATGCAAAGAATCTGCAAAAGAAACATTTAATTCTTCTTGATATTCCTTACTTTTTTGCACTTTTTCTTTTTGAGCAAAAAGATTCAAAGTTAACAACAGGAAAATATAGGTAATATTTTTCATTTCATTTTTTTTACAAAAATATATATTTTAAATTACATTAATTTCTTTTTTGTCTTTTGTATTTTTGTCTTTTCAAAACTTATGATGAAACAAGCTTTCAATAAATACATCAACAACTTTAGGGGATTTTCAAGAGAAATTTGGATTCTTACATTAGTTACTTTCATAAATCGTGCTGGCACAATGGTTTTGCCTTTTTTATCATTATACTTAAAAGAAGATTTACATTTTACTTTAAATCAAATTGGATGGGTTTTGGTAAGTTTTGGAGCTGGTTCAATGTTAGGTTCTTGGCTTGGAGGAAAATTATCCGACAAAATAGGATTCTATAAAATAATGATTTTCAGTCTATTTACTAGTGGCTTGATGTTTTTTGGTTTGCAATTCATTACAAGTTATGTTGGTTTATTAATCGCTATGTTTCTAATTATGACCGTTGCAGATATGTTTAGACCAGCCATGTTTGTTTCATTAGGTGCGTACTCAAAACCAGAAAACAGGACCAGATCATTAACCTTAGTAAGGTTAGCTATTAATCTAGGATTTGCTGCCGGACCAGCTTTAGGTGGTTTAATCATAATGTATGTTGGGTATAAAGGCTTGTTTTGGGTTGATGGCGCAACTTGTATATTAGCCATCATTGTTTTTGCTTTATTAGTAAAAGAAAAAGCAAGATCACCTTATCAAGACAAAGAACATCCCGGAGAAGTTTTGAGAGCTTCTGTTTTTAAAGATCATATTTTTTGGGTATTTCTTGGAATGTGTTTAATTACAGGAATTTTATTCTTTCAATTATTCACTACTATTCCAATTTATCATAAAGAGCAATTTAATTTAACCGAATTACAAACTGGTTTACTTCTTACATTAAATGGTGTTTTAGTTTTCTTTTTAGAAATGCCAATCGTAAGTTATATTGAAAAACACAACATCAATAGATTAAAAGTTGTTGTGTTTGGTTGTTTAGCAATGGCTATAAGTTTGTTTATAATGATGGTTAACTTTTGGGCTGGAATATTAATTGTAATGATGTTATTTATGACATTTGGAGAGATGTTTGCTTTTCCTTTTGCCAATTCATTTGCCATGAGTCGCGCTCCTAAAGGCCATGAAGGAAGATATATGGCAATTTTTACAATGAGTTATAGTATGGCGCATATTTTAAGTGCCAAAACTGGAATGCAAATAATAGAAAGTTTTGGTTATCAAACTAATTGGTTCTTTATGGGAAGTCTTGGTTTAGTTGGAGTTTTACTGGGTTATTATACTTTGAAAATGGTAAAAGAAGAAAAAGAAATTAAAGTCAAACTTAAAAAATAGTTACTTAACTATAAAAATAGTTGTAAAACTAAAAAAATAGTTATACGTTTGTATGACAAAATTTTAGTTATGCAAAAACTTACCAATAAAGAAGAGGAAATAATGCACATTTTATGGAACCTTAAAAAAGCTTTCGTAAAAGATGTATTAGCCGAAATTGTAGAAGACAAACCTCACTACAATACTTTATCTACAATTATTAGAAATTTAGAAGAAAAAGGATATGTTTCCTACACGGCTTACGGAAATACGCATCAATACTACCCTATTGTTTCAATGGAAGCTTATCGAAAAGAATTTATGAATACGGCTATTGAAAATTATTTTAATAATTCGTACAAGAATATGGTTTCCTTTTTTGCTGAAGAACAAAAAATTTCGGCAAAAGAACTACGTGAGATTTTAGATTTAATTGAAAAAAAATAAGCTTATGGAAGCAATTTTTATCTATTTTTTAAAGGCAAATGGTTTATTAGTAACCTTCTTTTTATCGTATTATTTTCTATTGCGAAAAGAGACTTTTTTCAATAAGAACAGATGGTTTCTACTTTTGGGATTATTGACGTCTGTGCTGTTACCTTTACTTACTTTTACAAAAACAATTTGGATTGATCCAAGTCCAGTTGTTTATGAAACTGTTTCTAATGATAATATTCCTTATGTAATTGTAAACCAAATTGAAGAAATTCCTTTTGATTGGAATACTTATTTCATATATGCTTATGCTCTAATTGCATTAGTGTTTTTAGCAAAGATGTTTATCCAATTATTTTCATTTTTTAGAATTATAAAATTTGGAAATCGTTCAAAAAAAAATCAAACTATTCTTATTGATACAAATCAAAACACAAATCCGTTTTCATTTTTTAATCATATTGTTTTTAATAGCCGAATGTTTACTAAAGAAGAATTACAACACATAATTTCGCATGAAAACATTCACGTTAAAGAAAAACACTCTATTGATGTATTAGTTTCTAAAGTATTCAGTGCTTTGTTTTGGATTAATCCAATTATGTGGTTTTATCAGAAAGAAATCCTTCAAAATCTAGAATACATTGCAGATGACAAAGCTTCTACAATAGCTCAAGACAAAATAAATTATCAAAAAACTTTATTAAAAGTGGTGACTAATCAACACCAACTAAGTATTACAAATCAATTTTATCAATCATTAATCAAAAAACGAATCGTTATGTTAAACACCAATCCATCCAACCAAAGAAAATCGTGGAAGTATGCTTTAATTCTTCCTGTTTTAAGTGTTTTTATGTTGCTTTTTCAAGTAGAAACTATGGCTCAAGTGAAAGAGAATTCAAGTAATATAAATAAAACAGCAACTAAATCTGTTGCAGTAGCAGTTGGATTTGTTACTGATAAAAATGCAACAGATGCAGAAATGAAATTAGATACTGAAGAATTAAAAAAACAAGGAATTGATTATAAATTTTCAAAAATAAAACGTAACAAAAAAGGAGAAATTATAGCTATTAAAATTGAATTTAATGACAATAATGGAAACAATGGAGTTAAAGTAATTAATGGAAAAGATCCTATTGATCCAATTTATTTTAGTACAGAAAACGAAAAAATTGGTTTTACAAACGAACCAGATTTATCAGGTTTTGTAGTAGATGAAAAACTTTCAAAACAATTTGGTACTGAAATAAAAGTAAAAATGAATACTTCAAATGAAGTTAAAAACAATAGTAATGAGGCTGCTAAATTAACTAAAAATGAAGATTATCAATTTGTAACTACTACTTTTGATATTTATGATACAAATGAAATGAGATTTCAGATTAAAAATGAAATTGTAAAAGAAAATGAAAAAGCTCTTTATTTATTTAACAATAAAGAGATTTCAATTAAAGAAGCTAAAAACATTAAAGGAGAACAAATTAGTGAAATAATTGAAATTTTATCATCCGCATTGATATCTAATTATGGTTATGGTGAAAAAGGTAAAAATGGAGTAATTAAAATAAATAGCGAAATAGAAAAACCTAATTCTGAAAGAAACCGACTTTACATCATCAACGGAAAAGAATATTTACAAAGCGAAATTCCTAAAGGAACAACAGTAGAAGTTGATGGAAGTATAAGTGAATTAAGTAAAGAAGAAGGAATTAAAAAATACGGACAAAAAGCAAAAGATGGTGTTTTAATTTTTAATGGTAAATCTACTTTTGTGAAAGATTCTAAAATAATTCCTAATGTAAAAATAATTAAGGAGGACAATAGTATAAAACAAACTAATCAAGTTGGTTATGTTTTTGATAAAATAAGTTCTGACAAAGAATTTGAAAATGATTTTAAGACAATAAAAGAAAAATACAATATCGATGTTAAAGTACTTCGTAAAAAGAGAAATAATAAAGGAGAATTAATTGAATTAAAACTTTCATTTAATGACAATAATGGAATAATTGGAAAAACTGAACAAATAAGAAATATTCCAATACGTCCAATATTTCTGAAAATCAATATGAATAGTAATGGCAAAAATGAAATTGGTTTTTTTGATAATCATGAAATGATTCTAAAACCAAAAGATGCTGTTATGGAAAATAAAATTTCTATAATTGAAAATTTAAATGATAATGCAATAATTTATGTAGATGGGAATTTATTTTCAAAAGAAGAGGTTAACGAACTTGATGTAAATGGTCTTAAAAGTATAAAAGTTTTAAAAGATAAAGAATCGCTAAAAAAGTATAAAATTACTGATCAAAAAGAAGTTACTGTCATTGAAACTAATTGGAAAACAAAAAAATAAATTATAAAACCAATAAATCAAACACCAAATGAAAAAAATAATAGCTTTACTTTTACTCACAAGCATTTTTATTGGTTACAGTCAAAATGTAAAAATTTCAAATCCTAAAAAAATTCAAGAAGCAAAACACTTAACATTTGATAATGGTGATCAATTGGTTTATTATAATAAAACCTTAAAAATTCCAGGAGAACCTGCATTAAAAATTAATACGTATAATATTTATATTGATGATGTTAAAGTTGATTCTGATAAATTTATTAAAATTCAAACCTTAAAATATAAAAAATATAAATACATCAAAAGCGGTAACATTTTAAAACTGTATTCTAAATAAAATTAAAAACCATATCACAAATCTTAACAAAATAGTAAAGATTTGTGGTTTTGTTTTTGTCTATATTTGCAAAAAAAAGAGATGTATAAAATACTAGCTAAACTTAACAAACTTATCTTACCAAGTCTTACAAAAAGTGGTTTAGATGTTATTAAAGCTAAAAAATGGCAAAAAGCATTATTGGCATATCGTTATTTTATAACTATTAAAAGTTTGGATTAAACTAATACTTCAAAGCAGCAAAAATTTCATAATCGTATATTTTTTCTCTTCCATTTAAGAAAGCTATTTCCATTAAGAAATTACATTGCACAATATTTCCACCTAATTGTTCTACCAATTCACAAACCGCTTTTGCAGTTCCACCAGTGGCTAAAACATCATCGTGAATCAAGATATTTTCTCCTTTTTCAAATGCATCCGTGTGCATTTCTAACACATCCGAACCATATTCCAATTCATAAGAAGCCGAAATTGTATCAAAAGGTAATTTTTTTGGCTTACGAACAGGAATAAATCCAACGCCTAATTTTTGCGCTAAAAGTATTCCAAAAAAGAAACCACGACTTTCTACTCCAACTACTTTATCAATCTTTTTTCCTTCTAAAGAACTGACTAACAAATCCAAACAAGCATGAGTTGCTTTAGCATTCTGTAATAATGGAGTTATGTCTTTAAACACAATTCCTGGTTTTGGAAAATCTTGAATGTCACGTATATAGCTTTCAATATTCATTTCTTTATTATTTTTTTCATTTTGATTTGCAAGTTACACAATTATACTTATATTTGCACCCACAAAAAAGGCCTCGTGGCGCAACTGAATAGCGCATCTCATTACGGCTGAGAAGGTTACTGGTTTGAATCCAGTCGAGGTCACTTTTAACAACCCGAAACACTTGATATACAAGGTTTCGGGTTTTTTTATTATCTTCGTGTGTCCATTTTGTGTCCATTTCATAACTAACTGCAATATATAAATTAAATAGACTCAACAAAAAAAGTATTTATAATTTATTTAAATGAAAAACCAACCTGATATAAATGAATTAATTCAAGATTTTGAAAATGTTTTGTCTAATTTAAAAATAAATATTCAAAAACAAAAAAAGCAATTTTTAGATGAAGATTTTAAACCAATTCAAAAAGAACCAACTAAAGAGGAAATAATGAGTTTCTTGAAACAATTTATCCCTTACTTTAATTACATATTATTTTTTAACATTGAAGATGAAAAAATAGCTAATAAATTAAAGAAAACTGGTTTTACTAATAACATCAACAAATGGTTTGTTAATATTGAAGAAATAGAAAACGAAATAAAAAGATTATTAACAATAAGTGAACTTATTTTCATTCCATCTTCATATCTAATTGCTTCAATACAACATTTAAGATTAAAATTTCTAATTGAACTAATAGAAGGATTTACTTTTATTCTTTACAACAACTCGGACTCAAACTTTTTATCTGTAGATTTTAATAAAAGGATTAGAAGAAGAAATTACAAAAAAAAGAAAAATAATGGTAAGAGTGATTATGAATTTTTGATGGAAGAAATAATATTATTTTACGAAAATCAATCATTTGAATTAAATTTAGAAAAAAATTACTTTATTAAATTATTATTAAGAGCAACGAAAGGTAATACAAATATTTATAAGGATTTATTTGATTTTCGTGTCATAAATATTAGTATGAATACAGCATATTGTGAGCTTTTTCAATTGATGAAAATAATTATGAAAGATTTTAAACTACTTGATGAGTATGAATTTAATAATAAAAACCACAATAATATCTATGATGGTAATTATCGATTTTATAAATATCGAAAAGTGCAAAAAATACTTTTAAAAAAATAATTTCTAACACAAAATAGCAAAATCCTAACCATTTTATGGTTAGGATTTTTTTTTGTAAAAAAATGGTTCAGTTTATAATTATGGTAATTTCAGTTATTTGTGGTATCAAAAAATAAATTATCATGGAAAATCAAAATTTAAGTCCAGAACTGTGGACAAGAGAAGAAGCCTCAAAAATTAAAAAAGTATCTAAAAAAACAGTTGATAGGCTATTAAGAGATGGAAGAATAGATGGCTTTAAAATAGGTAGAAAAGTACTTATTTACCCATATTCTTTTACCGAAGAAAATATCAACTCAATCAGACCAAAATTTATTTAAAATATGACAACACATTATTTTACGGAGCTTAGCTCCAAGAGGTCTACTCAAGTTATAGGATTATATTATACCAATCAAGAAAGAAAACCCAAATACAAAAAAGAGTTTCGAAATAAAATGACAGATGAAAAGTTTGTAACTAATGAAGTTCAAATCATGAAGTATAAACGAAATAAAAAAATAACTATGTTTTTCGACACTTACTCATCTTACAGCAAGTTTTCATTAATTGAGGTTGGTTTTGACTTTGAAGTAACAAATAAAGCTTCTGATGTTTTAAGAATTGTCAAAAGAAACATAGCAAGACTTAATCAAGACTTTTTAGGTTATATCTGGTTAATTGATAAAGGAACTGAAAATGGAACAATGCACTTCCATTTAGTAATTGCTTGTAATAAGTTGGATTTTGTTGGAAAGAAATTGCCAAAACAAATGCAGTTTAAGTTTAATGAAAAGAAAATACACAGCTCTTTTGTTAAAAATAACGAGAAGCTAAAACAATATCTTATGAAGAAAAAAATCTACTTCATCGGCAAAAGGAAAAGAGTGTTCGGAAAAAGTAGAAGATTTATTAAATAGCATTTTAAAACGTCTTAATTATGAATCAGAAACAGTGCAAGTATTCGGGAAATTGGTTTTTTCCTAAAAGAAACAATCAGAGCTTTGAAAACAACAAAGCAAGGAGTAACTACCATAACAAAAAGTATAGGAAATTATACGCTGAAGTCAACAAAACCAATAAATTGTTATTGAACAACTACAAACTCCTTTTTAAACTAATTGGGCATAGAGATTTCATGGAAGTTGAAAAGAAGATTCTTGCAAAACTTAGATACGATTTTTCTTTGTCAACTGGCATTGAAGAAGAAGATGGAATAAAAAGCTTTTTACAATACAATTATAGATTAACCTTTATAACCAATGAAAAAATATTAATAGAAAATAGATATGAAAATAAACGATTTATTTAAACAAGATATTTTGAATCCAAAACCAATTCTGATTAAAGAATATGGAGGAAGAATAGAAAGAACAATAGAAAGAAAAACAACAATTAATTCTGAAACAATTTTAATGGTATTGTTGTTTGGACTAACAGCAATTTTATTAACAAACAATACATCAAATTATGGAACAAAAAGAAAAGAAAATTAATCTTGCTTTTGATATTAATAAAGAACTTCAAAAGCAGATTACAAGTAGTAAGATAGTAAAGTATGCATTATATGGTTTGACTGTTGTAGGTGGAATATTAGCAATTGGATTTTTATCTAAAGTTCTTAACTACACTTTTACAAATATTTCAGAACTTAAAAAAACACTGAAACAATGAGAACCACAATACTATATGCAAGTCGACCAACGAATTTGTTCGGTAGCAAAGAAGATGTGAAATTTATGTCTTGCTTAAACTACCTAAAGAAAGGTAATGTTGAAATTTTGGCAGAAGGTTTTGATTTTAAATATATTCCAAGTATTAACATAAAGCATAAAATTGAGAAAATAGTAAGTAAGGTTGATAGGGTATTTGTTTTACATGACAATGGGATAATTGACCAAAAGCAATATTTTGAAGTTGTGATTGCATTATTGCATAACATACCAGTTTTGGCATTAAACATAAATGGCAGAATGACAAAAAGGGTTGTGGGTATAGAAAAATATTTTGATGCAGGAATTAAGAAGAGGGCTGTTTTGAAATTTGCTGTCGTTCTTCCTAATTAAAGGGTACACTTGAAAAAGTGAAATTAAAACGACAAGAAAAAAGCAAATATTAGCACTTAATGGATAAAAAGTGTACAAAATTAGAGTAAAAGGGCTACTAACTCAAAAATGTGAAAAATGAAGGTACTTTATACAAGAATTTCTACTGCTGAACAAAAAAGCGATAGACAAACAAAAAATGCTGAAAATTATAACATGCTTATTGAAGATGTTTCTTCTGGGGCAACACCCTTTTTTGAAAGAGTGGGTGGAAAAAAAATTGAAAGATTATCATCAAAAGGAGATATTACAAGTATTCACGTCCATCAAATTGACCGCTTGGGCAGAAACCTTTTGGATATTCTCAATACGATTACCTACTTCAATAAAAAAGGAATTTGTCTTAACTTCATACAACAAGGCATTAAGACTTTGAATGATGATGGAACTGAAAACCCAATTTCCAAAATGATAATTTCTGTTCTTGGTGTAGTAGCAGAAATGGAACGCAATTTAATAAGAGAGCGTCAAAGGGAAGGAATTGTTGAAGCTAAAGCAAAGGGTGTCTATAAGGGCAGGAAAAAAGGAACTTCAACCTCAACATTAGATTTTCTTAATAAACCTAAAAACAAAATTGCTGTTGAACGTTTGAAACTTGGGCTTAAAAAATCAGAAGTAGCTAAAATTACAGGACTGCACATAAATACCATTACCAAAATTAGTAAGGCTTTAGATAGAATTAAAGTATTGTAATTATTTAAAACAATATCTTTTATTACATATTGTAAATCTTATTACATAAAATATTACTTATCTAAAATAATAAATAAAAGCTGATTTCATATAAAATAAAACTTCTAAAAAACATAAAATGATAAACACAATTAATTTAGCGTACTATTCGCACTCTGTTAAAACCTATAATTCCGATAAAGAAAAAAAAGAATATGATTTTTTAAAAAAAATTATCAAGGGGCATGTTATTTGTCCTAACCAACATATTGGTAAATTAGAAAGTTCTGAAATTTATCAAAATATAATCAAGAAAGTAGATTGTGTTTTTGTTTCCGATAATGAGGGTTTTATCGGAAAAGGTTCTTATAACGAATGTTTAAATGCACTTGAAAATAATATTCCTGTTTTTGTAATAAAAAATAAAAACAACAATTTAGAATTGGAAAAAGTAACCAAAATAATCCAAGTTAGTGAATATAACTTATTTCAATTTGGTAAAATTATTTAAATAAATATTACTTCATCCATTGATTTTTGATGACTAAAGTGCTTATTCATTTACCAAAAAAAGTTTTAATAATTGCCCTTCCGATTTTGCGTTCTAATCCGCCTCTTGTTGTTGGAACACCTGTTTTTCGTGCTACGCTATTTTTAACACCACTTATGCCAAGTAATCTGCTCAACGAGAATGAAACCCCGTATTTTCCTTTAAATCCAAACATAATTTTTCTTTTTTAATTTAAGCCACTTTCTCATCATACAAATACTTTTGGAACTCGATAAATAGCTTACTTATGTCGCCTACATTTCCGAGAACTTCCTTTGCATCTTCCAAAGATTGATATTTGTTTGTTAGTAAGATTGGTAATTTATCTTGGTCAAGTTCTTCAACGCCAGTTTCAACATATTTACTTAATACAAATTCTATGAACTCTTTTTGTTTGTTGTCCAATAATGCAAAAATAGTCGCTTGTGATGTCGCTACTCTTTGCTCTCTTGTTAACGATTTGTAGTTACCATTGAAAACATACTCTAAAACATCAAACAAATCGCTTTTTTCCATATTTACTAATGACTGAACTATCAATAAATCACTCTTAGGAAATCCAGCTGCATCTAATTTTTCTAACAGAATTTTTCTTGTCATTGGATTACTCCAAAGCGTTCTTAATTCTGCTTCGCTTTTAAAAAGATTTGGCAATTCACCAAACAGATTATTTAAAAACTGCTCTGAAGTAATTGGTTTGCCATCTGCACCCCAAAACGAAGTTGAAATCATGGATTGTATTTCTCGTTCTTTACCATCACGCAATTTTATTTTAACCTTTTTTTGCTTGTTGCAATTGCAGAATAATTCCCCACAAATATCACAAGGTTCTTTTTCTGGTTTCTCGCAAACACAAGGTCTTTGATTGCAAATTTCACAAGGTGGTTTTTGCGGTTTTGATTCGGTGTCTGCTTCTGGCTCTAATGGCTCTCCATCCCACTCTGGGTCTGCAAAATGATGGTAGGCATCTACATAATCATAAATGGTAAAAAACTCTTTCCCGTCAAACAAACGAGTGCCTCGACCTACAATTTGCTTAAACTCTATCATTGAGTTCACTGGACGCATTAAAACTATATTACGAATGTTTCTTGCATCTACGCCAGTTGATAGTTTTTGCGATGTTGTAAGTATGGTTGGAATTGTTTTTTCGTTGTCTTGAAACTCTCTTAAAAACTGCTCACCTATTTCGCCATCATTGGCGGTTACACGCACACAATAATTTGGATTTGTGCTTGTTTTATATTGGTTTACTAAATCTCGGACTGCCGATGCGTGGTCTTGTGTAGCACAAAAAATAATGGCTTTTTCTTTCTGATTGGCTTCGTCCATATAAATCTGAACTCGTTTTGCCTCCCTTTCTTTTATTTCAATAATACGATTAAAATCGCTTTCGGTATAGTTTCTTCCTTCTTCTATTTCTCCTTCTATAATTTGGTCATCGCTGGTGTAGATATAATCATCCAATGTGGTCTGAATACGCTTTACTTTAAATGGTGTTAGGAAACCATCGTTAATACCTTCTTTAAGCGAATAAATGTAAACTGGTTCGCCAAAGTATTTATAGGTATCTACGTTGTCTTGTCGTTTAGGTGTAGCCGTTAAACCCAACTGAACTGCTGGTGCGAAATAATTTAAAATGGCTCTCCAATTACCTTCGTCATTTGCACCACCTCTATGACACTCATCTATAATAAT
>NZ_CAXBFR010000038.1:0-23289 GCF_963975005.1 uncultured Flavobacterium sp. | reverse complement strand
CGAATAAATGGTTAATTAATGAAGCTAATTTGGTTTGCTACATTCTCTTCAACTTCAAAATACAACCCTTTAAAATATTGTTTAAATACATTGTTGTTATAAAGTTTCCCTTGAGCAACCGCGTCTAATATTCTAGTTTTAATAGCTGCTTGGTTTAAGTTCAACCAAATACCAGGCGTCTTTCTTTCCTTAATTACATATTTATCAGGGTCGTTGGTAAGAACATTTTCACTGTCATAATATTGTCCATTACCATTAGTTTTATAAATAATAATCTCTTTATTGTCAAAAAAGAAATCAGTGTTTTCATTTGCCGCACCAGTATTTAAAAGTTGAGAGCCTTTATATGTGTCGATTGTTGGTTTAAAGTCAGAGTAATATTTTTGTGTAGATTGATTATCAGTTGAAGGGTCAAAATCTCTTAAATAATAACCATTTTCATATACTTTAAGATTGAACTTAGCATCACTATCTCCATAAATTGAATCAATTTTATATGTTCTATTACCATCAGTACTAGTGCTTTCTAAAGTACTGTAAAATGGAATATACACATAAACAGAGTCCTTAATTGGATCTATATAATGATTGTACCCAAGACTTGGATCAGGATTAACCATTTCAATTTGTGAAACAAAATGTGCTTTAGTTTTGCCAAAAACAGGATTATTATAAATTCCTAATTCATTAATTGGTAAATTATTAGTCTGAACTGGACCAGTACTTTTAATATATGAACTTAAGCTTGCCTCGTCATATAATTTAAAATTAAAATGCTCATCTCCAACTATATCGGATCCAAGTGTGTTAAAATCTTTATCACACGAAATAAAAGTAAAAGCAAATAAAAGTAAAACTGCTTTAGTGAATGTATTCATATTTATTATTATTATTTTAAAACCTTGTTTTTTAAGAAGTCTGTATAAACTTCATTGAAACTTTCTTTAGGTGTGAAAGATAAAAAAGGTTTTTTTGAACTTTCTATATATTTTGTTAAACTTGATGACAAATCATCCGAAGCAATTATAACTCCGTCTGAGTGCTGAATTGAAGCCATTAACAAGTTTTCATAATTAGGTGATTTTAAGTCTGAAATACTCGTCTCAGGTATTTCGTCAAAAATCATCTTATTGATTAATTTTTTATCTAATTCACCATCAAATGACTGATTATAAACTGAAGTAATGATTTTTGTTTCATTAAAAATTCCTTCATTTTTATAATAATGCTTTAAATATATTGGCAAAAGAGCAGCCATCCACCCATGAACATGGATAATATCTGGAACCCAGTTTAATTTCTTAACTGTTTCAACAACTCCTTTTGCAAAAAAGATAGCTCTTTCATCATTATCAGGATATAAAACTCCTTCTTCATCGGAAAATGTAGCTTTTCTTTTAAAATATTCATCGTTGTCAATAAAGTAAACCTGAATTCTCTCTTTCGGAATTGAAGCAACTTTAATGATCAGAGGCATATCCACATCATTTACAACCAAATTCATACCTGATAGTCTTATAACTTCGTGCAACTGGTGTCTTCTTTCATTTATATTACCATATCTAGGCATAAAAATTCTAATTTGCCCTCCAGCATCATTAATCATTTTTGGTAATTCATAAGATTGTATTGACACCTCGTTTTCAGCTAAGTAAGGAACTACTTCAGATGACACATACAAAATCCTTTTATCCTCCATAAAATTGTTTATTTTCAAATTATAAAACATGCAAAATTACAAAATTTTATGTATTTATCTACTAAAATAGTAAGTTTGCAGTCAATTTATTATTATCATTGATGCAAATTTTTAAAGAAAAAGCCCTTTTAACAGCTTATTTAAAAACAATTTGGGACAAAAATTGTGCCATAGGTTTTGTCCCAACAATGGGTGCTCTTCATCAAGGGCATCTATCATTAATTAAAAAATCTTTAGCTGAAAATGACTATAATGTTGTAAGTATTTTTGTAAATCCAACACAGTTTAACAACAGTCAAGATTTGGAAAAATATCCTAGAACTTTAGAAATTGATATTGAAAAAATTAGAACGATTTGTTCAGATTGTATAGTTTTTGCTCCATCCGTAGATGATATTTATGAAGGAAAGACAAACTCTAAATCATTTAATTATGATGGGATAGAACATGAAATGGAAGGCAAACATCGCCCAGGACATTTTGATGGAGTTGGTACAATCGTAAAAAAATTATTCGAAATTGTAAAACCGACAAATGCTTATTTTGGAGAAAAAGATTTTCAGCAATTACAAATTGTCAAAAAACTAGTAGCCAAAAATGACTTAAAAGTTAACATTATTGGTTGCCCTATTTTTAGAGAAGCCAATGGTTTAGCAATGAGTTCTAGAAATGAAAGACTTTCTATAAAAGACAGAGATGAAGCATCAATAATTTACAACAGTTTGTTGACTGCCAAAGAAAAGTTTGGCACAAAAAGTGCTAATGAAGTAAGCAATTGGGTAAAACACTCATTAGAAAAAAACAAAAACTTAACCTTGGAATACTTTGAAATTGCTGATGAAACTACTTTAAAAACCTGTATTAGAAAGTCTAAGCACAAAAAATATAGAGCTTTCATAGCCGTTTTTATAGATAATATCAGATTAATAGATAATATTTCACTTAATTAATTATTTTTGCACCATGCAAATTCACGTAGTAAAATCTAAGATTCACAGAGTAACTGTAACTGGAGCCGATTTAAATTATATTGGAAGTATAACCATTGACGAAGAGTTAATGGAAGCCGCTAACTTAATTGAAGGAGAAAAAGTTCAAATTGTTAACATTAATAACGGAGAACGTTTTGAAACTTATACCATCAAAGGAAATCGCAAATCTGGAGAAATAACACTTAATGGCCCAGCGGCTAGAAGAGTACAAAAAGGTGATGTTATCATCATTATCGCCTATGGAATTTTAGGCATCGAAGAAGCTAAAGTTTTCAAACCAGCACTTGTTTTTCCTAACGAGAAGAGTAATTTGTTAACCTAATTTTGGCTTCTCCTTTTAAAAAAGTTGCCAGTTTAACAATTCCATTATTAATTGGAATTGGATTAATTTATTATCAATACTCAAACTTAACTCCAGAACAATTAGAAAACATTAAACTGTATTTTAAAAATGCGGACTATACATATGTTTTCTTATCGCTATGCATTTCAGTAGTTGCTTATTGGGCAAGAGCTTATAGATGGAAATATAGCTTAAATCATCTGGGATATACCACAAAACTACATAACAATTTTTTTGCTGTTGGAGTCGCTTATTTTGTTAATTTAACAATTCCTCGATCTGGAGAAGTTACCAGAGCTGTTTTATTAAAAAAATATGAAAATGTGCCCTTTGATAAAGGGTTTGGTACAATTGTAGCCGAAAGGGTTGTTGATTTACTGATTTTTTTATTATTTGTTTTCATTGCATTCATTTTGCAATTTAATATTATAAGTGAATTTATATTTTCCAATATTTCTCCTTCAAAATTAATTATAATAGGAATTGTTTTATTTGTTCTAGGAATTGTCTTTTTACTAATTTGGTTTCGTTCTAATTGGAAGATTGTTGGAAAAATAAAAGAAAAATTTGCTGGATTGATTGAAGGAATGACAAGCATTTTGGTCATGAAAAATCGATGGAAATACTTATTCTTTTCCTTTTTAATCTGGATTTTATATTTATTGATGTTTTATGTTTGCGTTTTTGCTATTCCTGAAACTTCTGACATGGCATTTAGTGTTGTAATAATGGGGTTTATTTTTGGAAGTGTAGCTATTGGCTTTACAAATGGAGGAATTGGAGCTTTTCCAATTTCAATTCAAACTGTTTTATTACTTTATGGAATTAATAAAGGAGCCGGAGCTGCATTAGGCTGGATTATTTGGACTTCACAAACATTACTTACCGTATTAGTGGGTCTTTTGTCGTATTTGTTATTGCATTTTTTTAATAAACACAAATAATTAACTAAATTGCCATTTCTTTACTAGAAACTGACCATGAAAAACATATATATAATACTACTATTATCGCTCTCTTTTATTTCATTAGCTCAAAAGAAAACAGAGACTATTGAATCAAATAGATTGGGGAAATCTAGACAGATTTCTATCTTATTACCACCATCATATGAATTTGAAAAAGATAAAAAATATCCAGTTATTTATCTTTTAGACTGTGAATATTTAATGGAGCCTTTCAACGGTTCTCTTCAATATGGTTATTATTTTGATGATTTGCCAGAAGTAATCTTAGTTGGAATTCATCAAGCAAAAAACAACGATAGAATCATTGACTCTAAGGGAGACGAAGATGGATTACCTACTGAAAAAAGCGGTAATTTTTATGAGTTTATTGCAACTGAGGTAATTCCATTTATTAATAATAATTACAGAACAGTTCCCTATAAAGTTATTGCAGGTCATGATGCAACTGCTGGTTTTTTAAACTTTTTCCTTTATAAAGACAATCCTGTCTTTGATGGATATATTTCATTTTGTCCAGATTTAGCCTATGATATGGAAAATAGAATTGAGGATAGAATGAAAATGATGTCAAAACCCATAAGTTATTTTCAAGTTTCTTCGCCAACAGATGAAACTTCAATTTACGAAAGAGTAAAATTATTAGATGAAAATCTGAAGACTGTTTTAAATAAAAATGTCTCTTATAAATATTTACAACTTGATGGTTACTCTCATTATTCGATGGTTCCTGTAGCTATTCCACAAGCATTATACCATGTATTTAAAGGATACCAACCAATTAATAAAGAAGAATATAAACAACTTCAAAACCAAAATACTGGGTTTGTTGATTATCTAACTGAAAAATACAAAAATATTAATACTCTTTACGGTGTTGATATGAAAATTAGATTAATTGATTTTTTAGCTATTCAAAATTTAATTACTAAAAATGGTTCAAGCGAGGAACTAAAAAATTTAGAAAAAATAGCTAGTAAAGAATATCCAAAAACGATGTTACCCTCATTTATTGAAGCTTCTTATTATGAAAAAGACAGAAATTATGATAAGGCTATAAAGGCTGTTGAAAAAGGATATTCTCTAAAGGATATTGGAATGTTTACAAAAAGCTTTATGCTTGAAAAACTAGAAGATTTAAAAAGAAAAAGAGCAGGTCAATAATGAGTAAAGTAAAAACATCATTTTTTTGTCAAAATTGTGGTACTCCATTTTCAAAATGGCAAGGCCAATGCCACAATTGTAAAGAATGGAACACTATTGTTGAAGAAATCATCCAAAAAGAAGAAAAGAAAACTTGGAAAAGCGATTCTGGAACTACTTCAAAAGCCTCAAAGCCTTTATTAATTAAAGAAATAGATTCTTCTCAAGAAATTCGTTTAAATACGAATGATAATGAATTAAATAGAGTTCTAGGTGGCGGAATAGTGCCTGGTTCTTTAATTTTATTAGGTGGTGAACCTGGAATTGGAAAAAGTACGCTTTTACTTCAAATATCTTTAAAACTACCTTACAGAACGCTTTATGTTTCTGGAGAAGAAAGCCAAAAGCAAATAAAAATGCGTGCTGAAAGAATTACGCCAAATAGTGATAATTGCTATATTCTTACGGAAACAAAAACGCAAAATATATTCAAGCAAATTCAGGATATTGAACCTGAAATTGTAATCATTGATTCCATTCAAACTCTACATACAGATTATATTGATTCTTCTGCTGGAAGTATTTCACAAATTCGAGAATGTACCGCTGAATTAATTAAATATGCCAAAGAATCAAACGTTCCTGTGATTTTGATTGGACATATTACAAAAGATGGAACAATTGCTGGTCCAAAAATATTAGAGCACATGGTGGATACTGTACTTCAATTCGAAGGTGATAGAAATCATGTTTACAGAATTCTTCGTTCGTTGAAAAATCGTTTTGGTTCTACAGCTGAATTAGGAATTTATGAAATGTTAGGAAGTGGATTACGCGAAGTAGATAATCCTTCTGAAATATTAATTTCACATAAAGACGAAGCGCTTTCTGGAACAGCAATTGCTTGTACATTAGAAGGCATGAGACCTTTGATGATTGAAATTCAATCACTAGTGAGTTCTGCGGTTTATGGAACACCTCAACGAAGTACAACTGGTTATAATGCTAAACGTTTAAATATGATTTTGGCTGTCTTAGAAAAACGTGCAGGTTTTCGATTAGGAACAAAAGATGTCTTTTTAAATATAACTGGTGGAATTAATGTTGATGACACTGCTATTGATTTAGCCGTTGTGGCTGCTATTTTATCTTCTAATGAAGACATTGCCATTGAAGACGGATTTTGTTTCGCTGGTGAAGTCGGATTGTCAGGTGAAATCCGTCCAGTAAATAGAATTGACCAACGTATTCAAGAAGCTGAAAAATTAGGTTTCACTACAATTTTGGTTTCAAAACACAACAAAATTGCTTTAAAAAATACATTTATAAAAATTGTATTAGTGGCTAAAATTGAAGATGTGGTTGGCGTTTTGTTTGGTTAGATTTCTCTAAACTTACTAAATTTCAAAATTTTTTCAAAAAACTTTCCAACCTTTTCATGTAAATGTCTCTCTTTAATAGAAAGACACAAATCTTAACACATGAAAAAAACATTTACAATACTACTTATATTAACTTCAATAATTTCATTCTCACAAAAAGAAGAAACAGAAAGTTTTTTATTTGAAAAAAAATTAAAACTAGAAATCAATTCTGATTCTATAAAAAAGCACATTGAAATTATAAAAGAAATTTCAGTAGGTTCAAGTTTAGATTCAATTAATTTAGATTCTAAATGGGAACTTTTATATTTGCAACATACAGGTTGGGAAGAATATTTGCCAGGTCCAAAACGCACTATTAATATTTTATATGTTGGAAAAAACAATCCACTTATTTCTAAAGAAGAACTCATAAGTGTTTTTAAAAACAGTAATCAAGCTGAGATTTTATTAAAGCAATTTCCACCAGAATTTACTATTGAACCAAGAGGTGCTCCTTTAAATGGAAAATGGACTGTTATATTTTTAAAAAACAATCACATAACTTTACAATATATTCATAGTTATCCAAACGGAAATCAATCAAGTTGGTTTAGAAAAACAAATTATTACTTAAAGAAAATAAATTAATACAATCAAAATGAAAAAAATACTTTTAATTCTAGCACTTTTTGTTTCAGTAATAGCATTGGCTCAAAAACCAATCTTTACTTCAGCAAAAGTAAATGCAGCAACAGTTTATACAAATGGTGCTGAACTTTCGCAATCAACTTCATTAATCCTTCCCAAAGGAACAAGTGAAATTGTGATTAAAAACGTAGCTGATTATTTGAATGAAAACACCGTTCAAATTGGTGCTCCAAGTTCGTTGACTGTACTTTCAGTTCAGTTTACACAGAATTATATTTCTGAATATGAAATTGATGAAAGTAATCCTGCCATCAAAAAAGTGAGAGATAGTATCAATTGGGTTCAAAAAGAAATTGCAAAAGTTCAAATTGATAAAGTTTCCCATTCAAAAACGGTTGAATTATTAGATAAAAACCAACAAGTAGCAGGACAAAATTCAGGTTTAAACGTAACTGAATTGATGAAATTAGTCGATTATTACAAAGTAAAAAGAACAGAGTTAAGTAACGCAATAGCGTCTTATCAAGAAAAAGAAAATAAGCTGAATGAAAAATTAAAAAGGCTGAATTCAAAACTTGAAATCAATACTAAAAACGAAGAAAAAACATCTAGAGGAAAACTAATTCTTCAAGTAATGAATGAAGTAGCTGGAAATGTGAATTTAGACATAAATTACATGACCAACAATGCTTCTTGGCAACCTTTTTATGATTTACGTGCCGAAAACATCAAAGAACCAATTAACATGATGTACAAAGCAAAAGTAGTTCAAAACACAGGAATTGATTGGAGAAAAGTAAAACTAACTTTATCCAGCGGAAATCCTAATCAAAACAATGAAGCGCCAATTTTACAAGCTTGGTTTTTAAGATATGGTTATCCTGTGGCTTATGCTTATAGAAATCAAAATGCAAAAATGAATACAATTCAAGGAAAAGCTTCAGTAATTGAATTAGAAGATAAAAAAATGGAAGTTGCATCTATTTCAAATTACACAACTGTAAATGAAAACCAATTAAACGTTTCATTCGACATAGAAATTCCTTATGATATTTTATCAAATGGAAAAGCACATAGTGTAGCCTTGAAAGAAATAAAATTACCAGCTTCATATAGATATTATGCTGTTCCAAGAGTTGAAAAAGAAGCGTTTTTATTAGCTCAAATTAATGATTATTCTAAATTCAACTTATTGCCTGGTGAAGCAAATATCATTTTTGAAGGAATGTATGTTGGAAAAACATTTATCAATCCAAATCAAACAGCTGATACCTTAAGTTTATCAATGGGAAGAGATAAGAAAATTTCAATTAAACGTGAAAAAGTAACGGATAAATCAGGAACAAAATTCTTATCAGCTTACAAAGAACAAACGTTTACTTATGACATTACAGTTAGAAACAATAAAAAAGAAACGGTTGAGATGCTTTTAAAAGATCAATATCCAATAAGTACTGATAAAGAAATTACGATTGAAGTTCTAGAAAAAGACAAAGCAAAAGTTAACGAAGAAACTGGTGTTATGACATGGGAATTAAAACTCGCACCTAATGAAACCAAGAAAATTAGAATTAGTTACTTAGTAAAATATCCAAAAGACAAAATAATAGACAACCTATAATTTTACTTAGATAAAATTTTAAACGACTGAAAATTAACACTTTCAGTCGTTTTTTTATTGTTTTTTCTTTATATTTACAAGAAAAGAAAAACTATGAAAAAATCAGTACTATTACTTATAGCTTTTACTTCTTCTATTGCTTTTTCTCAAACCATAGCTATACAATCTTTTGCTACAGGTTTTTCTGGAGCAGTAGAAATTACTCACGCTGGAGACAGTCGTTTATTTGTGGTTCAACAAGGTGGTTTAATTCGTGTTTTAAATTCAAATGGAACTATTAATTCAACACCCTTTTTAAATCTTTCAAGTATCATTTCTTCTGGTGGAGAAAGAGGTTTGTTGGGTTTGGCTTTTCATCCTAATTATGCTTCTAATGGATATTTCTATGTAAATTATACCAATACTTCAGGAAATACTGTTATTGCAAGATATTCTGTCAACAGTTCAAATCCAGATGTTGCTATAAATTCTGGAACAATTTTAATGACCATTTCTCAACCTTATTCTAATCATAATGGAGGAAGTTTAAAATTTGGTCCTGATGGTTATTTATATATTGGAATGGGTGATGGTGGAAGTGCTGGTGATCCAGAAAACAGAGCACAAAACATTAATGAAAATTTAGGTAAAATGCTTCGTATTGATGTAAACACAACTATAGCTCCTTATTACACTTCTCCTGCTGGAAATCCTTATGTTGGTGTTGCTGGAAATGATGAAATTTGGGCCATTGGTGTTAGAAATCCATGGAAATTTTCATTCAACAGATTAAATGGTGATTTATGGATTGGAGATGTTGGGCAAAATAATATTGAAGAAATTAATAAAGTCACAAATCCTTTAACTGCTGGTTTAAATTTTGGTTGGAAATGCTATGAAGGAAATGTTGCTTATCAAACAGCAGGTTGTCCTCCAATTGGAACTTTAACAATGCCTGTTGCACAATACACTCATTCCGGTGGAAATTGCTCTATAACGGGTGGATATGTCTATACAGGAACGATGTATCCTAATTTTTTAAACAAATATTTCTTTGCAGATTATTGTGTGAATAAAATTGGATATGTTGACACAACTACAAACGCAATTACATACACTCCAAACTTTTCAGGAAACAATAATTTTACCTCTTTTGGTGAAGACATGAATGGTGAATTATATGTTACAAATTCAAGTGTGATTTATAAAATAGTTGATACTGCAACAGCTTCAATAAGTAATTTTGAAAATAGTGGTTTTAGTTTATATCCAAATCCTGCAAAAAATAGTATTACGATTTCTAGT
The DNA here is from genome assembly GCF_963975005.1 of uncultured Flavobacterium sp. GTDB lineage: Bacteria > Bacteroidota > Bacteroidia > Flavobacteriales > Flavobacteriaceae > Flavobacterium. Next base: position 13,230 of record NZ_CAXBFR010000038.1, on the reverse strand, counting down.
TCAGGAGCAAGTTTTGCAAAACAAATTCAGCTTTTTGATGTTTCTGGAAAACTACTTATTTCTAAAGAAGTTTCGCAAAATAAATCAAATACAATTGATGTGACTTCTCTTTCTAATGGAGTTTACATAGTAAATATTTCAACAACTGATGGGAATAATTATAATTCTAAATTGGTAAAAGATTAGAAAACTGCCAACTAATTACTGAGCACTGAACACTTTTTAAGGCGCTGGATTAGGAATTAATTCTTGAATTTTTTCAATTTCAACTAAAATATCGTCTGACAAAACTATATCAAAAGCATCAATATTTGCTTTTAGTTGTTCTAATGAAGTAGCTCCAACAATTGTTGAAGTAACTAATTTTTGCTGATTTACATAAGCTAAAGCCATTTCGCTAGAAGTCATTCCATTTGCTTCGGCTAAATCTTTGTATAATTTTGTGGCTTTAAAACAATTTTCATTGGTATATCTCGTGAAATTAGGAAATGTTTTCATGCGTGATTTTTCTGGAAAACCTTCTAAATATTTTCCTGTCAAAAAGCCAAAAGCTAAAGGAGAATAAGCTATTAAACCCACATTTTCTCGCATGCAAATTTCAGACAAGCCAACTTCATACAAACGATTTAATAAAGAATAAGGATTTTGAATCGTTACAATTTTAGGTAAATTATGCTTTTCACTTTCCATCAAATAACGCATTACACCATAAGGGTTTTCGTTAGAAACTCCAATGTGTTTTATTTTTCCTTCTTTTATCAAACCATCAAAAACCTGAAGGATTTCTAAAATAGAATAGTGCCAATTTTCATCAATTTGTTGAATACCTCTTTGTCCAAACATATTCATGATACGCTCTGGCCAATGCATTTGATATAAATCAATGTAATCGGTTTGTAAATTTTTTAAACTTAATTCAACTGCATCGAGAATGTTCTTTTTTGAAAAATCTAAAGGTTGACGAATGTATTCCATGCCACGATTTGGGCCAGCAATTTTGGTTGCAATAACTAATTTTTCTCTTTCCGATTGACCAAGTTTATGAATCCAAGTTCCAATATGCTTTTCTGTACTTCCAAAAATTTGAGCATTTCCACCAATAGGATACATTTCGGCTGTGTCGATAAAATTTATGCCACGTTCAACAGCGTAATTTAATTGTGAATGAGCTTCGGCTTCTGTATTTTGATTGCCAAAAGTCATTGTACCTAAGCAAATTTTACTGATTTTAATATTGGTATTTGGAAGAGTAGTATATTTCATCTTTTTTAAGTTTCTAAGTGACAAAGATACAAAGTAGCTAAGCTTAATAAAAATAAAAACCTGTTTCATATTTCTACTAACAGGTTTTCTATTTAATTTGAATATAAATTTTTTACAAAATTCAAGTTTAAGTCATCATTGACTTTAAAAAAATAGTTCAATTGCCATTTTTGAGTTGCAACTGCTTGTTGACTTATTGTTTTGTCCCAAATTGGATAAACTCTGAAACCTCTTTTTCCATCTTTTTTGGAAGTTGAAATAATTCCTTTCTCTATCAAAACTGATATCGGAAACACAAACTGTCCCACTTGATTTTCTGATTGAACATTGACAACATAATAATCAATTGTGTCATTTTCTGAAAATGGTTCGGTTATTCCTTTTTCATTTCTTGTCCAAAACGTTACAAATTGCCCAACTTTTTTTGGTGTAATTTTAGCACTTCTGAAAATTATTCTTTTTTCATCTAATACAAACTCACAGCCATCATATTCATGACTTTCTTTGTCAATTATAATAGCTGTAATTTTGCATTTTATTTTTTTGTAAACGGTTGAATTGACATATTCTAATGCTAAATTTTTAATCATTTAAATCATTCAACATTTTAGAAATCTCATCTAATTTTGGTGTTAATATAATTTCAATTCTTCTGTTTTTTGCTTTTCCAATTGCGTTGTCGTTTGAAGCCATTGGAGCAAATTCTCCACGACCAGCAGCTGTTAAGTTCTTTTTATCAATAGTTTTGTTTTCTGCTAAGATGTTTACGATTGCTGTTGCTCTTTTTGTAGATAAATCCCAATTATTTTCAATTGAACCTACGCTTCCCGAAAATTTATCGTTATCTGTATGTCCTTCAATCAAAACTGAAATTTCTGGATTTTCACCCAATACTTTTCCTAAAGCTACAACTGCTTTTTTACCTTCAGTTCCAACCGTATAGCTTCCAGATTCGAATAACAATTTGTTTTCCATAGAAACATATACTTTTCCGTTTCTGTGTTCTACCGTTAATCCTTTTCCTTCAAAGGCATTTAAGGCTTTAGATAAATTGTCTTTAAGTTTTTTCATTCCAGCATCTTTTGCTGCAATCATTTCTTCTAATTCATTTAAGCGTTTTGAACTTGCTTCTAAATCAGCTTTCAATTTGTTTAGTCTATCTTGTTCTGCGTTTAATGTTTTTTGCTTGGCATCTAATTCCGCAATTAACTCTCTGTTTTTATTAATATTTGCTGCTAAAGCTTGATTACTATCTTTTTCTAAAGCGTCATAAGAAGCTTTTAAATTGTCATAACTTTTCTTCGTAGCAGCGTAATCATTAGCTAGTTTGTCTCTTTCCGTTTTAGTTTTATCGAATTGCGATTGTAAATCTTTAGTTTGAATTTCTAAAGCATTTTTGTCTTTTTGCAGCACTGCATTTTCATCAAACAAGTTATTTCGCTCTTTTTTAACATCAGCAAATTTGTTTTCTAAATCATTATAGATTTTTTTTGAAACACATGAAGTTGTTAATCCAACAACTACTAAACTTAGGGCAAGTTTTTTTATCATTTTTTTGTTATTTATTATTCTTTTATATTAGGCAAAACGGTAATGTCTTTATATTTATTATTGAGTTTTGAAATTGTTACTGTATTTAAAAATTAATCAATTTCTACTAAAACCGGACAATGGTCTGAATGTTTCGCCTCTGGTAATATTAAGGCTCTTGTTAATCTATCTTTTAAATTTTCATTTGCCAAGCAATAATCAATTCTCCAACCTTTATTATTTCCTCTTGCTCCTGCTCTATAACTCCACCAACTATAATTATGAGGTTCTTTATTAAAACTTCGAAATGTATCAATAAATCCAGATTTCATAAATTTATCTAACCAAGCTCTTTCCTCTGGCAAAAATCCAGATGTGTTTTTATTTTGTAGTGGATTATGAATATCAATTGCTTCATGACAAATGTTATAATCACCACAAATCATCAAATTTGGTATCTCTTTTTTTAGCTCGTTTATATAACTTTGAAAATCATCCATAAACATGAATTTATGGTCTAATCTTTCAATATTTGTTCCTGACGGCAAATACAAACTCATAACTGAAACTGTATCGAAATCGACACGAAGTGTTCTTCCTTCGAAATCCATATGTTCTATACCAGCACCAAATTCAACATGATTGGGTTTTGTTTTACACAAAATTGCCACTCCACTATATCCTTTTTTTTGAGCAGAAAAATAATACTGAAAAGGATAACCTGCTTTTGTGATTTCTTCGATTGGAATTTGATCTTCATTGGCTTTGATTTCTTGCAAACAAATCACGTCAGGATTGGCTTGCTGCAGCCATTCTAAAAATCCTTTTGCAATTGCTGCTCTAATACCATTTACGTTATATGAGATAATCTTCATGAATATTTTATTTACTTCAAAAGTACTAAAAACTGAATGGAATTATAAGGTCCTTTATATATTTATTAACATCGTTATTAGCATTTTTAGGCTGGTTAATCATTTGTTAATATATAGTTTTTTTAAAGGTTTTGATTTAATTTGTTTTGTTTATCTTTGTTTCTGGTCAAAAAAAACAATTAAAATGGGATTAGTTTCTGCCAAAGAAGTAGCCAAGGCTATTAATTTAGACAAATATGGTTTTATTGGAACTTTTTCGGGATGGTTACTGATGAAGTTGACCAAAATATCTACGATAAATAAATTATACAATCGAAATAAACATTTAGAAGGCATTGCTTTTCTTGATGCGCTTCTTGGTGATTTAGAAATTAAATTTGAAATTCCAGAAGAAGATTTAAAACGTTTACCAAAAGACGGTGCTTATATAACTATTTCTAATCATCCTTTAGGCGGAATTGACGGTGTTCTATTATTAAAATTAATGCTTGAAAAAGAGCCTGATTTTAAAATAATTGCCAATTTTTTATTGCATAGAATAGAGCCTATGAAGCCTTATATTATGCCTGTTAATCCGTTTGAAAATCACAAAGACGCAAAATCTAGTATTGCTGGATTGAAAGATGCATTACGCCATTTAAGTGACGGCAAGCCTCTTGGTGTTTTTCCTGCTGGAGAAGTTTCTACTTATAAAGACGGTAAATTAGTAGTAGACAAGCCTTGGGAAGAAGGTTCTATGAAGTTTATTAAAAAAGCAAATGTACCTGTTGTACCTATATATTTTCATGCTAAAAACAGTAGGTTGTTTTATTTTTTATCCAGATTAAACGACACTTTTAGAACGGCTAAATTACCTAGTGAAGTTTTAACGCAAAGAAAAAGAGTTATCAAAGTTCGAATAGGTAAGCCGATTTCAGTAAACGAACAAAATGAAATTGAAAACATAGAAGCTTATGGCGAATTCCTAAGAAGAAAAACCTATATGCTTTCTAATTCTTTTGAAAAAGAAAGTTCGTTTCTAAAAGCTCCTAATTTAAATTTATCTGCTCCTAAACTACCAAAACAAATAGTTTTACCTGCAAATCATCAACAAATCATAGAAGAGGTTGCTTTTTGTCAAGAAAATGATTGCCGTCTATTGCAAAGTAAAAACTATGAAGTTTATTTTATAACAGCCGATAAAATTCCGAATATTCTTCATGAAATTGGTCGTTTGAGAGAAATTACTTTTAGAGAAGTTGGTGAAGGGACAAACGAATCCATAGATCTTGACCAATATGACCAATATTATCATCACATGTTCTTGTGGGATAGTGAAACGCAGTTAATAGCTGGTGCTTATAGAATGGGACTGGGTTCTCATATATATCCAAAATACGGAATTGATGGATTTTATTTGCATGAACTTTTTAGATTTGAACCTGAATTATTCGATATGATGAATAGTTCAATAGAAATGGGAAGAGCTTTTATTACAAAAGAATACCAACTAAAACCAATGCCTCTTTTCTTATTGTGGAAAGGAATTGTTCATACAACACTTCGCTATCCTGAACATAAATATTTAATTGGTGGTGTTAGTATTAGTAATCAATTTACTGATTTTTCTAAATCGCTGATGATTGAGTTTATGAAATCACATTATTACGATCCTTATGTAGCGCAATATATTCATCCTAAAAAAGAATATAAAGTAAAACTAAAAGATGCTGATAAAGATTTTGTATTCAACGAAACTGAAGCCGATTTGAATAAATTTGACAAAATTATTGACGAAATTGAACCAGGAAATCTTCGTTTACCTGTTTTAATTAAGAAATACATCAAGCAAAATGCTAGAGTTGTTGCGTTTAATGTTGATCCATTATTCAATAATGCTGTCGACGGTTTAATGTATATAAGAATTGCTGATTTACCTGAAAGTACGGTAAAACCTGTAATGGAAGAATTTCAGGCAGAATTGGAAAAAAAGGAAAAGAATTTTAAATAGATAGTTTAGAGGGCAGAAATTTTAGTTAAACCATATTTTTTATAATTTTCATCATATTCTTTAATTTCATTATAGTTTTTTAGACTGATGATTTTAATTTCAACTTTATAAGAATTATTTTTTGGTATTGAAATTCCGCTTTCTGGACAGTAAATAATTAATTTGTTTTTTTCTTTTTTATAAAAAACAGAAGATGTGTAAAATATATAGTTGTTGTCTTTCCTTAAGGTAGGATTTTCTTCAACCTTATGATTAGTGAGAATAATTTCTTCATGATTTCCTGAAATTCCCCAAACGTTTGCTTCAAAAAAAAGCTGCTCATTAAGTTCTGGAAAAGCAATTTTGACAATTTGTTTTTTACTAGCAATATCAATTGATGAAATTGAATAAAAAAAAAATAATCCGACAGTTAATACTGAACATAATATAATTCCAAATAATATTATTAGAGCCTTTCTCATTACTATTTACCCCCAAATTGATTGTTCAACAATAGAATCCCAATTGTTTTCTTTTATAAAAAGCACAAGTCTTATAACGTGGTAGCCAATTAAAAAAGCAGCTAAATAATACGCTAATTTTCTATTGAAAAACCATGCTCTAAAGTAAGTTTTCTTTGTTTTTAATTCCACTAAAAAAAGAACAATAATAAAAAGACAAAAACCAACTACCAATGGTCCAAATAAATGATAGCTTAAACTTTTAAGCAAATTTCCATCATAAAAATAAACTATTGATTTAGTAATTCCACATGAAGGACAAGGAAAGCCAGTAACCATTTTTAAAGGACAAAAAGACTGTTCTGTATCTAAAGAATTATTGCTGTTTTGAAACCACAAAACAAAAGGTATTACAAGTGTTGCAAAAGCACCTGTAATACCTAGAATTCTATTTAAAACAAAAGGTTTTATGAGTATAATCTATTGATATCTCCTTGTACAATCATTGCAGCTGCAAAAGGAAAAAATAATCCTAATATAATTAATAAAGTTGACTGATCTTTTTCCAACTCTTTAGTTAATTTGTAAACATTTGGCAAACCTTCTTTTCCTATTACGTAATAAAAATATAAGTTTACTGGCAAACAACATCCTGAAAAAACAGCTATTGGCGTAGAAATTACTTCTCTATCCGAAACAGCATTAATTACTTCGGCAACTTTAATGTTCCAATAAATTAAGTATAATCCACAAGTTATAAAGCTTAAAAGCAATACTACAATTGGGTCTACTTTAAATACAGGAATATTTGCACTAGGCTGATTCCACTGTTCAGGTGTTTTTGTTGTTTCCATTTCGATTTAGTTTTTGGTTAGTTAGTATTAGAAAGTTTTTTATTTGAATGCTGAGTCAATTGGTTCCCATAGTTCAATTTTATTGTTTTCTGGGTCAAGAATCCAAGCAAACTTTCCATACTCATAAGTCTGCATTTCATCTATAATTGTTACACCTTCTTTTAATAATTTTTTTAATAATGATTCTAAATCATGTACTCGAAAGTTTTGCATGAACTGCTTTTCTGAAGGTTCAAAGTAGTCTGTGTCATTTTTAAAAGGGCTCCATTGTGTAGAACAATCATCTCCTTTTTCATCTTTCCACCAAAAAGTGCAACCATAATCATCTGTATTTAATCCCAAATGATTTTTATACCAATCTTTTAATTCTTTTGGATTTTCAGTTTTGAAGAAAAAACCACCAATCCCGATAACCCGCTTTTCTTCAACTGTTGAAATTGCTTCTTTACTATAAAGTGCTTTGATTTTATCAACTATAGTTTGGGCTAATTTTTCGTGACTTTCAAAAGTCCAACCAGCAATGTGGGGTGTTAACAATACATTTTCCGCTTGACGCAAATATTCGAAACTTTCATTTTTACTTTCTTCATCAAATAAATTTTCAAAAGATAGTTTTTCGTATTCCAAAACATCTAAACCAGCACCTAAAACTTTTCCTGATTTTAAGGCTTCCACTAAATCTGAAGTCACAACACTTTTTCCACGAGCTGTGTTGATTAACCAAAATGGTTTTTGAAACGCATTTATGAAAGCAGCATTTACCATTTTATCCGTTTCTGGTGTCCATGGAATATGCAAACTCAACACATCCGCTTTTTCTTGAAGTACTTTTAAGCTGACTTGTTTTGCATTGGCATCAGCAACATTTTCCTGAATATCGTAACATAAAACTTCAACCTCAAAACCTCTTAGTTTTTTAGCAAAAGCTTTTCCCATATTTCCGAAGCCGATTATTCCAACGATTTTTCCGTCTAATTCATGCCCACGATTGGCTTCACGATTCCATTGTCCGCTTTTTACTTCTGCGTTAGCTTTATTAAGGTTGTTAAACAGAGAAAGCAACATTCCTAATGCCTGTTCACCAACAGCATTTCTATTCCCTTCTGGAGCAGCAATTAGTTGAATGTTTTTAGAAGTTGCATAATCACAATCAATACTTTCTAAACCAGCTCCTACTCTAGCAATAAATTGCAGATTGGTAGCTTTATCTAAAAAGGTTCTATCAATTTTAAAACGACTGCGAATTACAATTCCGTGATACTTATGAATTTTGGATTCGATTTCTTCTTTGGTTGAAGTAAAATCTTCTTCGTTTTGAAATCCTAACTCGTTTAATTGATTCCATAATAAAGGATTATTAGAATCAATATGAAGGATTTTTATAGTATTTGGCGACATAGTTTTGTTTTAAAAGCTAAAGGTAATTTTTTTAGAAAACTTTTTCTAATTAAATTAAAACCATATTTTTATAAAATGAAAAAACTACTCTTACTCCTTTTATTAAGCCAAAGGTTTTATGCACAAAAGGTTTATGATTTTGATTATGTATTGGAATATAAAAATGAAATTGATTCAACTAAGATGATTTCAAATCCAACTTATTATATAAATTCTAAAGCAAATAATTATTCCATCCTTGTTTTTAAAAGAGACAGTTTAAACATTGGTCTTTATTTTGGAGATATGAATGGAACTAAACAACCTAGAGTTAATTCTGATGTAAATGAGAGTGCGTTTAATAACACAAAGTCTATTTCTGTTACTTGTGAAGCTCTTTCATACTCAGGAGAATATCATTATAAATATAAGGTAAAGGAATATTATTTTGAAAACTTAAAAGACACAATTATTGATAAAGTTCCCTGTTTTCATTATGTAATAAAATCTAATAAACCTTTAAAATACCAAAAAAGAAAAGATATGTTTCAGACTCACTTTATAGCAGATAAAAATAGTAGTTCATTTTTGCCCTTTTTTAATCATCCGATTGTTTATGAAGAATGGAAAACAGATGTAGAAGCAATTCCTAATGGAATTATAAAAATAAAATATAATACGAATTGGGAAAATAAAATTACTGATAAATGGGTTTTAGAAAAAATAACTCCAATTGAAAAAGAACTAATTATTATTGAAGATTGTGATTAATATTAAAACCCTAAAATAACTTTAGCAATAGAAAAAAAGATTATTATTCCCATTATATCGTTACTAGTTGTGATAAATGGCCCAGTTGCAAGTGCTGGATCAACACCATATTTATCTAGAATAATAGGTATAAAAGTTCCAATCAAAGAAGCCATAATAATGACCGAAAGTAAGGCTAATGAAACTGTAAACCCTGTTATCATATCAATGTCTAGCAAAAAATAACTACCTATAATTAATAAAACAGCTAATATAAATCCGTTTAATAATCCTAATGATAATTCTTTTAATAATCGTTTAAACAATGAACCAGACAAAGCATTATTTGCTAAACCTTGAACAATAATCGCAGACGATTGAACGCCAACATTTCCTGCCATTGCAGCAATTAATGGTGTAAAAAAGAACAATTCTGGATGAACATCCATAGCTGGTCCATATAAACCTAATACTTTAACCGAAATAAATCCACCAAAAAGAGCTAAAACTAACCAAGGTAATCGTGCTTTTGTTAATTCAAAAATACTATCATCTGCTTCTACATCTTGTGAAATACCTGCTGCTAATTGATAATCTTTGTCGGCTTCTTCCTTAATTACATCAACAATATCATCAATAGTAATTCGACCCACTAAACGTCCTAATTCATCTACAACCGGAATAGCTTCCAAGTCATATTTTTGCATAATTCTAGCCACCTCAACATTCTCTGTATCAACCTTTACATAATCGACTTTTGCAATATATATATCACCAATTGGCGTTTTTGTAGAAGTGGTTAATAAGTCTTTTAATGAAAGCCTTCCTTTTAATCGATTATCATCATCAACTACATAAATAGAGTGCACTCTAGTAACATTTTCAGCTTGAGCGCGCATTTCCTTAACACAAGTTAGTACATTCCAATTTTCATTGACTTTCACCAACTCTTTTGCCATCAAACCACCAGCAGAATCTTCATCATAACGAAGTAAATCAACAATATCTTTGGCATGTTCAACATCTTCTAGTTCAGAAATTACTTGTTCTTTTCTTTCTTTAGAAAGTTCCCCAATAATGTCAGCGGCATCATTTGTGCTTAGCTCATCTAACTCTTCTGCAATTTCTTTAGGTGATAAGTTTCTAAGGATTTTCTCTCTAACATCATCATCTAATTCTAAAAGTATTTCAGCTGTTTTCTCAGAATTTAAAGTGTTGAAAATATAACTAGCTTCATGACTATCAAGCTCGTCCATAATTTCGGCAATATCAGCAAAGTGAACATCAAGAAGTAAGTCGTGTAGCTCTTTTTCTTTATTTTCACTAATAAGTTGCTCTATTTGAGCAATAAATTCTTTGCTGATTTTAAACTCCATCGGCGTCTATTTTTTGGGTGATTTCTATAAATTGTTCAACCGAAAGTTGTTCTGGTCGAAGGTCAAAGATAACATCTTCTTTTAAACTATCCGAAAATGCAAAAGTTTTTAGGCTATTTCTTAATGTTTTTCGTCTTTGTTGAAAGGCTGTTTTTACTACTCTAAAGAATAATTTTTCATCACAAGGCAAAGTAAAATTTTCTTTTCGTGTTAAACGCAAAACACCTGAATCTACTTTTGGTGGTGGATTAAAAACTTCTGGTGGCACGGTAAATAAATATTCCGTATCAAAAAATGCTTGCGTTAAAACGGATAAAATTCCGTACACTTTACTTCCTTTTTTTTCACAAATACGTAGCGCAACTTCTTTTTGAAACATTCCAGCAAATTCTGGAACTTGAGTTCGCATTTCTATAGCTTTGAAAAGAATTTGAGAAGAGATATTATAAGGAAAATTTCCAATGATGGCAAATTGTTCTCCTTTAAAAATCTCGTTCAAATCGTACTTTAAAAAATCCTTAGAAATTATATTATTTGCTAAATTTAAATAATGTGTTTGTAAATACTCTACTGATTCTGTGTCAATTTCTACTACAAATGTTTCTGTAGGCTTTTCTAAAATATATTTTGTCAAAACACCCATTCCTGGACCAACTTCTATAGTTTTTGAATAGCCAGAATAAGTCAATGCATCTGCTATTTTTTGAGCAATGGATTCATCTGTTAGGAAATGTTGACCTAAATGTTTTTTTGCTTTTACTGACATGGTATTGTGGTAATGGGTTTTGGGTAAATGGTTTTAGGCTAGTTTTCAGAGTGAAAATGTTCACTCAAAACTTCCAATTCAGTTCTAAAAGCAAGCATTTTATCCCCAAAAAGCTCTAAGCTTTCTTTTCGTAATCTTGGTGCATGGTTTAGGTAATAGTCATTTAATTTTTCTTTTGAATCTGAAAAGAATTGAACCGAATAAGTTGCTCCTTCGTCTTCATTTACTAAAACTTTTACAAGCCTAGCATTGTTGAATAATCCTGTTGCTAAAACATCTGAAATGTGTTTGTTTTGCATCCATTGCAACCACTTGTTATGGATTGAATGGTCTATATTTACGGTAACATTGTATATAATCATTTAAAGTGTGTTTTCTTAAATAGCATCTCCACGAAGCAAACGGAATTGTTTTCTAGCTTCTGTGAAATGAATACTGTCTGCATGTTCAAAAATCATTTTCTCGTAAAGCGGTTTGGCATTTTCATTATCATTTAAATATTTTCTATAAATTTCAGCTGAATAAAATAAGGCTTCATCTACATAAATTCCATCAGAATGATTGTCTAAAATATTTTTATAATAACCTAAAGCGTTTGTGTAATCTTTCTTCTTTTCATAAATCTGTGCGATTTTAAAAAGAGCATTATCTTCTATTGTATCTCCTTTATATTTTTCAAGAATTTCTAAAAATTGGGCCAAAGCTAATTCATTCTTATTTTGATAAGTTAGCAAATCTGCTTTTGAAAATGCTTTTAAGGCAACTCTTATACTATCTTCTGCTGAATTATCACTAATTAACAAAAACAATTCGATTGCATCATTCGCAATCAATAAACTTGAAGATTGTTTTAAAACCTTTACTTGTTGTAATGCCCAATCAAAATCTTGCTTATAATAACTAGTTTCGGCCATTTTCATACTTGCCTCATGAGATTTTTCATCATTTTTCAAAGTTTCTGAAATTTGAGCATAATACAAAATAGCTTGGTTGAATTTTTCGTCTAAAACTAAAATATCAGCCAACTCCATCTTAACTTCACTTTCTTGTCTTGGTGCTAACCTAAGAGATAAGGCATTATCCAAAGTAACTTTTGCCTTGTCAAATTGTTTCACATAAAAAGCATCAAAATGTGCCGATAATAGTTGCAATTCTAAAGTGAAAGGAGAAATCCCGTATTGTTTTACTAGACTTTCTATTGTTTGTTGAATAACTGGATATTCTTTTTCTGAAGATTCTTCAATTTGCATTGAAATTAAAAAATCGTGAGCCATAATTTGTAAACCGTAATCTTGAGTATTTTCTAAAATGAATTGAAAAATGGTTTTTGCCGTTTCATTTTCTTTTTCTTCCATAGCAAATTTGGCTAAATTCACTATGTTGTAAAAACCTTCAGGATTTCGTTTATAGATTGCTTTTTCTTGTATAAATGCTTTTCCGTATTCTTTTTGTTGCATAAAATACCAACTCAAAAATTGATTCCAATAAATATCCTGATTTTTCTGTACTCTAATTAAAAGCGCTTTTTTAATATACTCTGTAAAATTTCCTTCAGTGTCTTCACTAATAAATCTAGTTAGTTGATTTTGAACAAGTGGCGTGTTATTTTGATTGCTAAAAGAATAATCTAACAGTTTTTCAACCATTAAATCTAAATTTCCCATTTGCCCGTTTAATAAAGCAATTTGATAATCAAAGTTTAAATTTGGATTTCCTAATTTTCCAACTTCATATGCTTTGATTGCCCAATCTAACAATGTTTTTTGTTCAAATACCGACGCCACAGAATAAGCATAATTGGATTGCAAAACCACTTGTTCTATAGCTAAATTATAGTTTTCAGTTGCTTTAGTTTCGTTTTTTTGTAATTGAAAATTATAGCCTAATTCTACATATAATGTAGGTGTTTTAGAAATTTTTAATTTGTATAAAATGGCAGTTTCTGCTTTATCGTATTGTTTTAATTGTTGATAACATTCAATAGAAAGTCTAGTAAAACAATACGGGAT
>NZ_CAXBFR010000037.1:0-24162 GCF_963975005.1 uncultured Flavobacterium sp. | reverse complement strand
AAATGTTTCGGCTAGTTTTGTGGCTAATGTAAATACAGATTTAAGATCAGCTTCCTCTAAAAATCACTCAGCTACGCATTTGATGCATTTGGCTTTGAGAACTATTTTAGGAACTCATGTAGAACAAAAAGGTTCGTTGGTTAACCCAAATTATATGCGTTTTGACTTTTCACACTTTTCAAAAGTGACTGAAGAAGAAATTAAACAAGTGGAAGATTTTGTAAACCAAAGAATTCAAGAGCAACTTCCATTAATCGAAAGAAGAAGTATTCCAATCCAACAAGCGTTGGATGAAGGAGCAATGGCTTTATTTGGAGAAAAATATAGTGATAATGTCCGTGCGATAAAATTTGGAGATTCGATGGAGCTTTGTGGAGGAATTCACGTTTCAAACACAGCAAACATTTGGTCTTTCAAGATTACTTCTGAAGGTGCTGTTGCAGCAGGAATTCGACGTATTGAAGCGATTACGGGTGATGGTGTAAGAACTTATTTTACAAACCAAGAAAATATTTTAGCTGAAATCAAAGAAACGTTGAAAAATCCACAAGACACAATCAAAGCAGTAGTTTCTTTACAAGATGAAAATGCTAAGTTGAAGAAACAAGTAGAGCAATTACTAAAAGAAAAAGCTAAAGGTTTAAAAGGAGATTTAGCCGCTCAAATTCAAGAAGTAAATGGAGTTAAATTTTTAGCCACTCAAGTTGATTTAGATGCAAATGGAGCAAAAGATTTAGCTTATGAATTAGGAAATAATGAAACGAATTTATTTTTAGTTTTAGCAACTGCAACGGATGATAAACCAATGTTAACTTGTTATATTTCAAAAGAATTAGTAGAAGCAAAAGGTTTAAATGCTGGACAAGTAGTTCGTGAACTAGGAAAATATATCCAAGGTGGTGGTGGTGGACAACCATTCTTCGCAACTGCTGGCGGAAAAAATATAGCTGGAATTAAAGAAGCTTTGGAAAAAGCAATAGAATTTATCAAATAAGGATTAATTATGAAAATAAAACATATACTTTTTGCTTTTATTGCAATCGTAATTACTAGTTGTAATTCTAAGGATGATTCTGATACTTCTAGCACAAATTTAGAGATAAATAAGCAAAATTTAATAGGCAAATGGTTTGTAAAAGAAGAGTCAATTAATGGTGGAAGTTTTGAAAATTATCAACATGATTGTTCAACTTTAAAAGATTATCAGGAACTATTAGTAGATAGTACAATGAAATTTGTGGGATATGATTACAATTGTCAGATTATTGATTTCCAAGAAGGGATCTGGTATTTAGATGGAACAGAATTAATGATAAGTAATTACGATCCTATAATTCCTCCAGATTTTTTCACGGTTTTAAGTGTAACAATAGATGATTTAAAGTTAAAGCAAACAGTTAATACATCTAATGGAGTAGAAGTATACGAAATACATTTAACTAGAAATTAACTTAACAATCATGAATACAAAATCTATAGTCTTTTTGTTTTTATTTATGCCAATAATTGTTTTAGCGCAAAAATTTCCAAGTCCTCCAAATATGAGTCAAATCAATACTCAAATGGGCAATCAAATGATGCAACAGCAACAGCAAATGATGCGAATGTTGCAAACAAGAATTGAAACTGATGAGCAAAAATTATCTAAAGAAGAAAGTAAAAAAACAAAATTTGAAAATAAAATTAAGGATTTAGATGATAAATTACTTCATTTAAGTGATGAGTTGTTGAAAATAGAAGCTATTAATAACGAGTCTGATAACGCGCTACAAAAGCAAAAAGATAAGTTGAACAAAGGAATTGATAAGACTCTAAATAAAATTGATAGATATTCAGAAAAAATTGAAGTTTCAGAATTATTAATAAATGAATTTCAAGGAAAAATTGAGGCAACTAAAAAAGAACTTGAAGAAAAAAAGAAGGAAAAAGAATTAAAGAAACAAGAGAGAAAAGAAAAGAGAGAAAATAGAGGATAATCAAAAAAACCTTTCAATAATAGAATTGAAAGGTTTTTTTATTTCGTATTTTTGAGTCTTAATTATATATTTCCAATGCAATTCACCACAAAAATTACAATAGAAAAATTCCAAAACCCAATAACTTATGAGAGTAAGATAATGGCTTTAGGTTCGTGTTTTGCAGAAAATATGAGTGAAAAGTTTGACTATTTTAAATTTCAAAATACAACCAATCCATTCGGAATTATATTCAATCCTGTTTCTATTGAAAAATTAGTGAATCGAATTGTAAACAAAATCGAATTCACAGAAAAAGACATCTTCTTTCACAACGATTTATGGCATTGCTATGAAGTACATTCCGAATTATCAAACCCAAATAAAGAAGAATTTTTAAAAGAATTAAATCTTTTACTCTTTCAATCTTTCAATTCTTTAATCCAAACTACACACATAATAATTACCTACGGAACATCTTGGGTTTACAGAAATATAGAATCAAAAGAAATTGTAGCCAATTGCCAAAAAGTACCACAAAAACAATTTTCAAAAGAACTACTTCCCATAGAAACCATTGAGAAATCTATTCAAAACACAATTGCATTACTCCAAAAAATTACTCCAAGTTGTAATTTTATTTTCACAGTTTCACCAGTTCGGCATATAAAAGACGGATTCATAGAAAATCAAAGAAGTAAATCGCATCTTATTTCTGCAATACATTCCAACAACCAACAGCCAACAACCAACAACTATTTTCCGAGTTACGAAATCATGATGGATGAACTTCGCGATTATCGTTTTTATGCTGAAGATATGTTGCATCCTAATCAAGTAGCGATAGATTATATTTGGGAATGTTTTTCAGAAAACTATATTTCAGACGAAAGTCAACAAGTTATGGTAGAAGTTGATTCCATTCAGAAATCACTTTTGCATAGATCTTTTAATCCAAATTCTGAAAGGCATCAAAAATTTTTGGAAAATCTTCAACAAAAAATCAATACTTTAGCACTCAAATTACCACATATAACTTTTTAAAATGACAGAACAATCAAAAATGGGATTCTTCGGAAAATTAACAGAAGTCAGAAAATGGATTTTTGTGTTATTCCTTGGATTTATCTTGTTTTGGGTTTTTAACTTTTTTACAAAAAGTGGTGATTCTTCTACCATAGAGTATGATACAAATCTAATTCAAACCCAAATCAAAAACGTTGGAAAATTAGTTGTTACAGAAGGTCATTTTGCAGAAGTTTTGACATATAAAGATAAAAAGAAAACTTATATTCCAGGACTATCTTTTGATAAAAAAGCCTTAGTTGTTATTAATGCAGATGTTACAGTTGGATTTGATTTGAGTCAAGTGAAATATGATATTGATTCAGAAAATAAAATCTTAACAATTACCAATATTCCAAAAGAAGAAATTAAAATAAGTCCAGATTTTAAATATTACGACACAGAATCTTCAACATTCAACGAATTTACAGGAGAAGATTATAATAAAATCAACAAATTAGCTAGAGAAAGTTTAGCTAAAAAAATTGAACAATCAACTCTAAAATCTAATGCAAAAAACAGATTGTTATCAGAATTGTCAAAAATGTTAGTGCTGACAAACTCTATGGGTTGGACTTTAAAATATGATGGCACTGAAGTGAAATCAGAAAAAGATTTAGAATTAAAACTATAAAAAAAGGCTTCAAATTAATGAAGCCTTTTTTGTTATAATTTATTTTGTAAACTTGTCCATCCACCACCATTAATGCAGTCAATTCCGTTTTGTTTCAAAATTGAAGTAGCTTGACCACTTCGCATTCCAGAACGGCAACAAGCAATTACTGGTTTGTTCCATTTTTTAATTTCAGCAATTTTACCATTCAAAACTTGCAAAGCTATATTTTTCGAGCCTTTAATATGTCCGTCTTTAAATTCCTCTGGAGTTCTAACGTCTAAAATTATGGCTCCTTTTGAAACATAATCTTGAACATCATTTGTTTTATTACCTAAACCTAATAAGTCTAATAATCCCATAGCTATTCTTTTTAAATTTATTTGTTTTTCTTAATCTATTTAGTCTTTAAGGACTTATATTTGAATTCAAAATTACAATTTACAAATTATACTTTTGTAACATTTGTTACTTCAATCAATTCATTTTACTATTTTTGAAGGGATGAAACCTATTGACAGAAAAACCGAAATTATAAATTGTGCTGCAAAACTTTTCAAAGAAAAAGGATACAGCGCTGTAACCATGAGAGATATTGCTCAGGCAATGGATATAAAGGCAGCAAGTTTATACAACCATATTAAATCTAAGCAAGAGATATTAGTTTTAATTGTAATTGAAATAGCCGAAGAATTTACCAACACAATCAACGAAATCGTACTTTCTAAAAGTACAACAATACAAAAATTAGAAAAAGTAATACAATTACATATCGACATCACAATAAGAAATCCTGAAGCTTTAGCTTGTCTAAACAATGACTGGATGCATTTAACTGATGAAGAATTAACTTATTTCATAAAAATGCGTGAAGATTACGAAGAAAATTTCAGAAACATCATAAAATCTGGAATTGCTTCTAAAGAAATCAAAAATATAAATCCAGAAGTTATTATATTCTCAATGCTTTCAACACTTCGAACTCTTTATCTTTGGTACGGAAAGAAAAAAGGTTTTACAGAAGCTTCTCTAAAAAATAATATGAAAGAAGTGTTGCTTAACGGAATTGTGAATTAACAAAAGTTAAAAATTTACAACGTTTTCGTAAAGTAATAATATTTTCCTTAAATTTGCATAGTTGACTAACAATCGTTAGTTTTAATATTAAGATAATTAAATGGCAAAATTTCACAAAATAGAAGTCCAAGATATTTACAAAGAAACTAGAGATTGTGCTGTAGTTACTTTTCAAATTCCAGACGAATTAGTTTCTGAATTCCAATACAAACAAGGACAACATTTGACATTGAAAACAATGATTGAAGGACAAGATGTACGTCGTTCATACTCTTTATGTTCAAGTCCAGTTGAAAATAAATGGCAAGTTGCCGTTAAAAAAATAAATGGTGGTTTATTCTCCACCTTTGTAAACGAAACCCTAAAAAAAGGAGATGTTTTAGAAATCATGGCTCCAAGCGGTGTTTTTAACGTTGAGGCTAATCAAAATAATGCCAAAAATTATATTGTCTTTGCTGCAGGAAGTGGAATTACACCAATACTTTCCATCATAAAAACACATTTAGCGTTAGAACCAAATAGTACATTTAAACTATTTTATTTGAATAGGAGTGTAAAATCAATTATCTTTAAAGAAGAAATTGAACAGCTGAAAAACAGATACTTAGGGCGCTTTGAAATCTTTTACTTCCTAACCAAAGAACATAGGAATATAGAATGGTTAAACGGAAGATTTACGAAAGAAAAACTAGAAGTACTTACTAGTAAAATTATAGATATTCCTTCAGTTGACGAATGTTTTATCTGCGGACCAGAAGAAATGATTTTCCTAATTCGAGATGAACTAGTAGCTGCAGGATTAAATAAAGATAAAGTACATTATGAACTCTTTACATCAGGAATTTCAGAAGAGGACAAACAAAGGATTCAAAAAATAGTAGAGAATAAGGTCCATGGAACCGATGTAACAATCCTTGATGGAGGAAAAGAATTCCATTTCATAATGGAGGATTCTTACGATAACATTCTAGATGGTGCATTAGCCGCTGGAGCCGATTTGCCTTTCGCATGTAAAGGTGGAGTTTGCAGCACCTGCAAATGTATGGTGGTAGAAGGAGAAGTAGAAATGAAAGTCAACTATGCATTAGATGCACACGAAGTAGCACGCGGATTGGTATTAAGCTGTCAAGCTGTGCCAACAACCGATAAAGTTGTTGTAGATTTCGGAGTTTAAAAAAAATATAAAAGTGAAAGTTTTAAAGCTAATCACTAATTACTAACGGCTAATCACTAAGAATTATGTCAGAAAAAGAAGTAAAAAACCTAGAAGAAATTTTCGATGCAAAAATAGTACGCGACGAAAAAATCGAACCAAAAGATTGGATGCCGGAGAAATACCGTCAAACGCACATTCGCCAAATGTCTCAACACGCACATTCTGAAATAGTCGGAATGTTGCCAGAAGGGAATTGGATAACTCGTGCGCCATCTTTAAAAAGAAAAGTAGCTTTATTAGCTAAAATTCAAGATGAAGCAGGTCATGGTTTATACCTTTATTCTGCCACAGAAACACTTGGAATTTCTCGCGAAGAACTTTATGAACAATTGCATTCAGGAAAAGCAAAATATTCAAGTATTTTTAATTATCCAACATTAACTTGGGCAGATATGGGAGCTATTGGATGGTTGGTTGATGGTGCAGCTATTATTAATCAAGTACCTTTATGTTCAACTTCATTTGGACCTTACGCAAGAGCAATGGTTCGTGTTTGTAAGGAAGAAAGTTTTCACCAAAGACAAGGTTTTCAAATCATGATGACTTTAGCAGAAGGAACACCTGAGCAAAAAGAAATGGCTCAAGACGCTTTAAACCGTTGGTGGTGGCCTTCTTTAATGATGCTTGGACCCTTAGATGCTGAATCTGTTCATACAGATCAGTCTATGAAATGGAAATTAAAAAGAAAAAGTAACGACGATTTACGTCAGCAATTCATAGATCAAACGGTTCCACAAGCTGATATGATTGGTTTAACCATTCCAGATCCAGATTTAAAATGGAACGAAGAAAAGCAATCTTATGATTTCGGAGAAATGAATTGGGATGAATTCTGGCAAGTAGTCAAAGGTCACGGACCCTGTAATAAAGAACGTATTTCTGCTAGAGTAAATGCATGGGAAAACGGAAAATGGGTTCGCGATGCAGCTATGGCTTACGCAGAAAAACAAGAAAATAAAATAGTAAAACAAGCAATATAAAATAGTATTCAGTGGTCAGTAAATAGTAGGCAGTGTAAAACTGAACACTAAAAAACTGGGCACTGAACACTAAAAACTGAACACTATGAAAAACTGGCCTCTTTGGGAAGTATTTATAAGAAGTAAAAACGGATTAGAACATCGTCATTGTGGTTCGCTTCATGCAAGTGATGCAACAATGGCTTTAGAAAACGCACGTGATGTTTACACAAGACGTATGGAAGGTGTAAGTATTTGGGTTGTTCCATCTACTGAAATCACAGCATCAAATCCTGATGATAATGCAGAATTTTTTGAACCAGCTTCAGATAAAATTTATCGTCATCCAACTTTTTATGAATTGCCTGACGAACTAAAACACATGTAAGATGAAGGATAATTTAGTTCAATATATTTACGGAATTGCAGATAATGCGTTGATTTTAGGACAACGTTTGGGAGAACTTTGCGGACATGGACCGAGTTTAGAAACAGATATTGCTATGACTAATATTTCTCTTGATTTATTCGGTCAAGTAAGAAGTTATTATCAATATGCTGCAAAATTGCAAGGAGAACATGTAACAGAAGACACTATCGCTTTTTTACGTAAAGAAAGAGATTACAAAAATGTACTTTTAGTAGAGCAACCTAATGGTGATTTCGCATATTCAATAACAAGACAATTTTTGTTTGACATTTATCATTTGTTGTTACTTTCAGAATTACAAAACAGTAAAGATGAAACATTAGCTGCAATTGCTAAAAAAAGCATCAAAGAAGTTTCATATCATACTCGTTTTTCATCAGATTGGATGAAACGTTTAGGTGACGGAACTGAAGAAAGTCACAACAAAGTTCAAACAGCTGTCAATGATTTATGGGAATTCACAGATGAATTATTCCACACAACAGACGCTGATAAAGCTATGATTTCAGAAGGAATTGGTGTAGATACAAGTTTGTTAAAAGAATCGTTTTACAAAAAAGTAAACCAAATTCTTGAAGAAGCTACAATTCAAACTCCAGATATAAAATACTTTCAAAAAGGAGGTAAACAAGGAATTCACAGCGAACACATGGGATATCTTTTAGCTCAAATGCAATACATGCAATTGGCTTATCCAAATATGAATTGGTAAAAAATCTGATTTGTCATTCTGAACTTGTTTCAGAATCTCAATTAATATAAAAATAAGGAATCCGTGAAAATCAGTCAAATCTGTGTCATCCGTGTTCCAAAAAAAACTTTGCAAACTTAGCGTAAACCTTTGCGCTCTTTGCGGTTAAATTATGACAGAAACAACACAACATATCAACCAAAAACTCTTCGAAATACTCGAAACAGTTTCCGATCCTGAAATTCCAGTCTTATCGATTATGGAAATGGGTGTTGTTCGTTCTGCAAAAATAGTTAATGAGATTGTTGAGGTTCAAATTACACCAACATACAGTGGTTGTCCAGCAATGGATGTCATTGAAGAAGATATCATAAAAGCCTTCAAAGACAAAGGCTATAAAGCCAAAGTCGAATTGATATTGTCACCAGCTTGGACAACCGATTGGATTACTCCAAAAGGAAGAAAAGCATTAGAAAAATATGGAATTGCTTCACCATTATCAGAATCAGCGGATAAAGAAGCACTTTTAGGAAATAAAAAAGTAGTGAAATGTCCACAATGTGGTTCATTAAACACAAAATTAGTTAGCCAATTTGGCTCTACAGCTTGCAAAGCATTTTTTCAATGCGAAGACTGCTTAGAACCATTCGACTATTTCAAATGTTTAAAATAAAAAAGAATCCGTGATAATCCTTTAAATCTGTGTTATCCGTGTTCAAAAAAAAAATATACATTAAATGAGTAATTCAATAGAATTAAAAATTGAAAATAAAACCGCATTTATAACATTGAATCGTCCAGATGTATTCAATAGTTTCAATCGCGAAATGGCATTGTCTATGCAAGAAAAACTTGATAATTGTGCTAACGATTCAAATGTAAGAGCAATCGTAATTTCCGGAAACGGAAAAGCATTTTGTGCTGGACAAGATTTAAAAGAAGTTACGGATCCAGAATTAAATCCTGGATTCAGAAAAATATTAGAAGAACACTACAATCCAATTATTCAAAAAATAAGAACAATTGAGAAACCAGTAATTGCTGCTGTAAATGGCGTTGCTGCTGGAGCTGGAGCCAATATCGCTTTAGCTTGTGATATTGTTTTAGCAGTTGAAAACGCAAGTTTCATTCAAGCCTTCAGTAAAATCGGATTAGTTCCAGATAGTGCAGGAACCTTCTTTTTACCAAGATTAATTGGTTTCCAAAAAGCAACAGCTTTAATGATGTTAGGCGATAAAGTCTCAGCACAAGAAGCTTTAGATTTAGGAATGATTTACAAAGTGTTTTCAGCTGAAACTTTTGAAGAAGAAGTCAATAAATTGGCCACAACTTTAGCTAATATGCCAACAAAAGCCTTAGGTTTAACTAAAAGATTATTAAACCAATCGTTGACAAATAACTTAGAACAACAACTACACTTAGAAAGTGATTTGCAAATAGAAGCAAGTTCGTCAAACGATTATAAAGAAGGTGTAACAGCTTTCGTAGAGAAAAGAAAACCAATATTTAATGGGAACTAATATGAAAGTATCAGTTATAGGTTGTGGAACAATGGGAAGCGGAATTGCACAAGTTGCTGCCACTTCTGGTTGTCAAGTTAAATTATTCGACCTAAATAATGAAGCTTTAATCAAAAGTAAAATTAGTTTAGAAAAAGTTTTAGACAGACTAATTGAAAAGCAAAAAATTGATGCAGCAGAGAAAAATCGAATTCAGAATAACATATCTTACGTAAATACATTAAATGATTTATCTGACTCAGATTTAGTAATTGAAGCCATAGTCGAAAACCTTGAAGTCAAGCGAAAAGTGTTTTCGGAATTAGAAACATTAGTCTCAGAAAACACAATATTAGCTTCAAATACATCCTCATTATCCATAACTTCCATTGCAGCTTCTTGCCAAAAACCAGAACGCGTCATTGGAATTCATTTTTTTAATCCAGCACCATTAATGCAATTAGTGGAAGTTGTACCAGCGATTCAAACTAGTGAAGAAGTTTTAAATAAAACAGTTCAAACTGTATCTGATTGGAAAAAAGTAGTTGCTGTTGCCAAAGACACACCAGGATTTATAGTAAATCGTGTAGCTCGACCTTTTTATAGTGAAAGCTTACGAATTCTAGAAGAAGGTTTTGCAGATATGGCAACCATCGATTGGAGTTTAAAAGAAGTTGGTGGTTTCAAAATGGGAGCATTTGAATTAATGGATTTTATCGGACATGATGTAAATTATGTTGTAACCGAAACGGTTTTCACAGCTTTTTATTTCGACCCAAGATACAAACCATCTTTAACCCAAAAAAGATTAGTCGAAGCAGGATATCTAGGAAGAAAATCAGGAAGAGGATTTTATAATTATGCTGAAAATGCAGCAGTTGTAAAGCCAACAGAAGATAAAGCAAAAGCACAGCAAATATTCGATAGAGTTTTAGTAATGTTAATTAACGAAGCAGCAGATGCTTTATTTTTAAACATCGCTTCCGCTAAAGATATCGACAACGCAATGACCAAAGGAGTAAATTATCCAAAAGGATTATTAGCTTGGGCAGACGAAATCGGAATCAATTGGTGTGTCGAAAAACTAGACGAATTATACAACGAATACCACGAAGATAGATACAGATGTAGTCCAATTTTACGTCGAATGAACAAAGAGAATAAAACTTTTTTCTAAAAATAAACTTAGCGAACCTTGCGTAAAACCTTGCGCTCTTTACGGTTAAAAACAAAAAAATGGAAGGAACAAAAATACCATATAAAATGCTTGCTCAAGATGCTTATAGCCAATGGCTTGGTATTGAAATTCTTGAGTGCGAAATTGGTCGTTGCAAAGTAGCGATGAAAGTTCGTCCAGAAATGCTAAACAGCATGCAAAAAGCGCACGGAGGAATCACATATTCTTTAGCCGACACAGCCTTCGGATTTGCAGCAAACACTCACGGGAAATTTTCTGTTTCCATAGAAACCTCTATAAATCACATTGAAGCAGTAAACGAAGGAGATTATTTAGTAGCCGAATCTGTTATAGAAAAAGTAAACAATAAATTAGGATTCAATATCATAGAAGTAAAAAGAGGCGACGAATTGGTAGCACTCTTTAAAGGTGTTGTCTATCGTACTCAGAAAGATTGGGAAGAATAAATAAAGTATACCCTATCAGGGTTTTAAACCCTGATAGGGTTAAATTATAAAAAAATGGAAGCATACATAATAGACGGAGTTCGAACTCCAATAGGAAGTTATCAAGGAAGTTTAGCACCAGTTCGTCCTGACGATTTGGGTGCATTGGTAATTAAAACTGTAGTTGAAAATAATCCAAATATACCAAAAGAAGCATATGACGATGTAATCATGGGTTGTGCCAATCAAGCTGGAGAAGACAATCGTAATGTTGCGAGAATGTCATTGCTTTTAGCAGGATTACCATATACAGTTCCTGGAGAAACCGTAAATCGTTTGTGTAGTTCAGGTTTATCGGCAATTATTCACGCCAATCGTGCTATAAAAGCAGGTGACGGACACGTTTTTATCGCTGGTGGTGTTGAAAATATGACACGTGGACCATTAGTGGTTTCAAAACCATCTTCAGCTTATGGAACAGATTCAAAAATGTATGATTCAAGTTTCGGATGGCGTTTTGTTAATCCAAAAATGGATGCTATTTTCGGTACAGAAGGAATGGGAGAAACAGCCGAAAATTTAGTAGAAAAATATTCAATTTCAAGAGAAGATCAAGATAGATTTGCTTTCAACAGTCAAATGAAAGCTACTGCAGCACAAAATTCAGGTCGTTTGGCTAAAGAAATTATAGCTGTAGAAATTCCACAAAGAAAAGGTGATCCAATAGTTTTTGCTAAAGACGAATTCATCAAACCAAATTCTTCAATTGAAGTATTAGGAAAATTACGTGGAGCATTTAAAAAAGAAGGTAGCGTAACAGCAGGAAATTCATCTGGTTTAAATGATGGAGCAGCAGCAACAATTATCGCATCAGCAGAAGCTGTAAAAAAATACAATCTAAAACCAATTGCTAGAATAGTAAGTTCAGCAGTAGTTGGAGTAGAACCAAGAATAATGGGAATTGGACCTGTAGAAGCAACTAAAAAAGCTTTATCAAAAGCCAACTTAACTTTAGACCAAATCGACATCATAGAATTAAACGAAGCCTTTGCTTCACAAAGTATAGCTTGCTTACGCGAATTAGGATTAAAAGATGATGACGCAAGAGTAAATCCAAACGGTGGTTCAATCGCAATCGGACATCCATTAGGAGTAACTGGAGCAAGAATTGCCTATTCAGCAGCTTTAGAATTACAACTAACTCAAAAAAGATACGCATTAATCACCATGTGCATAGGAGTTGGACAAGGTTACGCAGCAATTATTGAAAGAGTATAAAAATAAAACTTAGCGAACCTTGCGAAAAACCTTTGCGAGCTTTGCGGTTAAATAAACATGATACTGAACTAAATTCAGCATAAATGAAACTACAAAACTACATAAACGGAAGTTGGGTGGAAGGACAAGGAGAAGGAACACCAATGTTCGATGCCATTACCGGAGAAATAATCGGATTTACTACTACCGATGGATTAGATATTCCTAGCGTTTTAGAATACGGAAGAACAAAAGGTGGTGAAAAACTACGCAAAATGACGTTCCAAGAAAGAGGAAATATGATCAAATCATTAGCCTTGTATCTTACCAAAAAGAAAGAAGCTTTTTACGAATTAAGTTACCGAACAGGAGCAACAAGAATCGACAGTTGGATTGACATTGAAGGTGGATTTGGAAATCTTTTTGCCAATGCATCGTTGCGAAAATTATTCCCAAACCAACCGTTTCATGTAGAAGGTGATGCCATTGATTTATCAAAAGGTGGTCGTTTTATGGCACATCATATTTTGGTTCCAAAACACGGAGTTGCGGTTCATATCAACGCATTCAACTTCCCAATTTGGGGAATGTTAGAAAAATGTGCTGTGAATTGGATGGCAGGAATGCCAGCAGTAGTTTTGCCAGCACCACAAACTTCTTTTTTAACAGAAGCAGTTGTTAGAGAAATTATCGCATCAAAAATTTTACCAGAAGGAGCATTACAATTGTTAACCGGAATGACAAAATCGATTTTAGACACTGTCAATTCGCAAGATGTTGTAACATTTACAGGTTCAGCTCAAACAGGAAGATTACTAAAAAATCATCCAAGATTAATTGAAGAATCTGTACCATTCACAATGGAAGCCGATTCGTTAAATTGTTCTATTTTGGGAAAAGATGCCGTTCCAGGAACACCAGAATTTGATTTATTCGTAAGAGAAGTCAAAAACGAAATGACCGTAAAAGTCGGACAAAAATGTACAGCAATTCGAAGAATAATTGTACCAGAAGAATTAATAGATGATGTTCAAAAAGCATTGGCATCACAATTAGATAAAGTCACAATCGGTGATCCAAGATTAAAAGAAGTTCGAATGGGAGCTTTGGTAAACAAAACCCAAGTCGAAAGTGTAAAAACCCAAGTAAACAAAATCGCTCAAACAGCTCAAATGGTTTACGGAAACTTTGATGAGGTGCAAACCATCGGAGCAGATGCTAAAAAAGGTTCGTTCTTGAAACCGATTTTAATGCGAGAAAACAATCCGTTTATAAACACTGCTTGTCACGAAATTGAAGCTTTCGGACCAGTTTCAACGATTATGCCTTATAAAAACTTAGAAGATGCCATCACTTTATCGCAAATGGGTAAAGGTTCATTAGTTTCTTCAATTTTTACTTATGATGATGCTATTGCAAGAGATTATGTAATCGGAGCAGCATCCCATCACGGTCGAATTTTAGTCGGAAATCGCGAAATGGCAAAACAAAGCACAGGTCACGGTTCACCATTACCTATGTTGGTTCACGGTGGCCCAGGTCGAGCTGGTGGTGGAGAAGAAATGGGTGGAGTTCGAGGCATAAAACATTACATGCAACGTTGTGCCATTCAAGGTTCACCAACAACAATTACTGAAATCACAGGCATTTATCAAGCCAACTCCAAATATAAAGAAGCACTAGAACATCCTTTTAAATACCATTGGGAAGATATTCAACCTGGAATGTCGTTAAAAACACACAAACGTACTTTCACGGATACAGATATCATCAATTTTGCCAATTTAACTTGGGATCATTTCTACGCTCACACAGATATCACATCACTTGACGGAAGTATTTTTGAAAAAAGAACGGCTCACGGTTATTTCATTATTTCGGCAGCAGCAGGTTTATTCGTTTATCCAAACAAAGGACCAGTTGCCGCAAATTATGGATTAGAAGATTGTCGTTTTTTACGTCCATTATACCACAACGACACCGTTTATGTGCGTTTAACGTGTAAACAAAAAGTAGATAGAGATGTCGCTTCATCAGAACACCCAAGCGGCATTGTAAAATGGTTTGTTGAGGTTTTTGATGCCGAAGACGAATTAGTAGCTGTTGCAACAATTCTAACAATGGTTCAGAAAAAACAAGAAGTTTTTGTTGAAATGACCGATGAAAAAATTGAAGAAAGTATCAACAAACTGACTGAAAATACTAAACCAAAATGGGGAATTTTAACGCCTCAACATTTGTTGGAACATTTAGAACACGGTTACAGAATCATGTCTGGAGAATTTCAAGATTTTCAAATTGCAACTCCTGATAAAATTCTAGATAAAGTACACAATTCATTATATAATTACGATAAATTTCCAATGGGAACTTCTTTTCCAACCATGAAAAAAGGAGAAGTAGAAGTATTAGTTCATCCCGATTTTGAAATAGCAAAAGCCAAGTTTTTCGAAGCAAGACAAGCGTATAAAACCTATTTCAAAGAAAATCCAGAAGCAAAAGTAAAGAATATGGTCTTCGGAGATATGAACAAGTATGCATCGTATTTATTAGAAAGAAAACATTTGAATCATCATTTCGAACAATTCGATTTGATTTAGTATAATTTGAAGCTAATCCTGCTATCCGCTATATCTTTTCCTTTTTTAAAGAAAAAAGAAAAAGGATGCCGCTACTATCAGGGCTAGAATTTACAGTAAAAAAGAAAATCCGCGATAATCAGTATAATCTGCGTCATCAGCGTTCAAAAAATAAAAACATGTCACAAGCATACGTAAAACACGAAATAAAAAACAACATCGCCACAATCGAGTTCTTTCATCCAGAACACAACTCATTACCAAGCGATATATTAGCCAAATTAGCCAATACTATTACAGAAATTGGAAACAACAACGAAGTAAAAGTCATCATCCTAAAAAGTGGTGGAGACAGAACTTTTTGTGCAGGAGCAAGTTTTCAAGAACTAATTTCTATAAACGATGCAGCTACCGGAAAAGTATTTTTCTCAGGATTTGCCAACGTAATCAATGCGATGCGTAAATGTCCAAAATTCATCATCGGAAGAGTACAAGGAAAAACCGTTGGTGGTGGAGTTGGAATAGCAGCAGCAACCGATTATTGCATGGCAACAAAATTCGCAGCCATTAAATTATCAGAATTAAATGTAGGAATCGGACCATTTGTAGTGGCACCAGCCATCGAAAGAAAAATGGGTGTTTCAGCTATGTCACAAATAGCCATTGATGCCAACACTTTTTACGAAGCAAATTGGGCAAAAGAAAAAGGATTATTCGCAAATGTATATGAAAGTATTGAAGAATTAGATTCAGAAACTCAAAAATTTGCTGAACATTTATGCACTTACAATCCAGAAGCTATGCAAGAAATGAAAAAAGTATTTTGGAGAGGAACAGAAGATTGGGATAACCTTTTAGCAGAAAGAGCCGCCATAAGTGGAAGATTAGTTTTATCTGATTTCACAAAAGAAACGTTGAAGAAATTTAAGTAAGAGAATAGAAGCAAGAAGCAAGAAAAAAGATGAATATTTAATGAACATATCTTTCTTCTTTGTTCTTGCCTCTTTCTTCTAAAAAAAAAAAATGATATACGAATTCAAAGGGTTCATCCCAGTAATACACGAAAGTAGTTTTATTCATCCGCAAGCAGCTGTTACGGGTAATGTCATTATTGGAAAAAACGTATACGTTGGTACAGGTGCAGCCATTCGTGGAGATTGGGGCGAAATCATAATTGAAGACGGTTGCAATGTTCAAGAAAATTGTACGATTCATATGTTTCCAGGAAAATCAATGGTTTTAAAAGCTGGAGCACATATTGGTCACGGAGCAATTATTCACGGAGCCAATATTGGGGCTAATTCTATGGTCGGAATGAACGCTGTAATTATGGATGATGTAAATGTTGGAGATGAATGTATCATTGGAGCATTAGCTTTCGTAAAAGCAGGAATGCAAATTCCAAATAGAAAAATCGTAGTTGGAAATCCAGCCACAATTATAAAAGATGTTTCAGACGAAATGATTGCATGGAAAACAAAAGGAACAGCACTGTATCAAAAACTTCCATCAGAATGTTATGAAAGTTTAAAAGCAGTTGAGCCGTTAAGAGAAATTCCAGTCAATCGTCCAACACAAGAAGCGTTTTATAAAACATTAGAAGAATTTAAAAATAAGTAATTAGTAATAAGTGAAGAGTGAATAGTCAGTGACTTACAACTTACAACTTACAACTTACAACTAAAAAAATGACAATAGAATTCAAAATGCCCAAAATGGGTGAAAGCATATCCGAAGCAACGATAATTTCTTGGTTGAAAAACGTAGGAGATTTTGTGGATGCAGAAGAAACGATTTTAGAAGTCGCAACCGATAAAGTAGATAGCGAAGTGCCTTCACCAGTTTCAGGAACAATTACCGAAATTCGTTTTCAGAAAGACGATGTAGTTGCAGTTGGAACAGTTTTAGCTTTGATTAATGCTGATGGAAAGCAAAATCCTAAAACTGAGAAACAAGAAGTTACGAATACTAAAGTTGAAACTCAACCAGAAGTTGCAAAGCAATCAAATACTGAGTTTAAGCAACTAAAAAGCAATCCTGATGCCTTTCTTTCTCCTTTGATTGTAAGTATTGCTCAAAAAGAAAATCTTTCTTTAGAAGAAGTTCAAAGCATTCCAGGTTCAGGAACAGATGGTAGAATTCAGAAAAGTGATGTATTCAATTACTTGAAGAATCGTAAATATTCATTAAAGTCAATTCCAGCAATAAAAAGTCAACAACCAACTTCATCTTATCCAAAGCCTAAAATTAATTACGTTGAAGGGAAAGATAGTATTGTTGAAATGGACAGAATGCGTAAAATGATTGCGGATCACATGGTCTATTCTAAACAAACTTCTCCTCACGTGACTTCCTACATAGAAGTTGATGTTACGAATTTGGTGGATTGGAGAAATGCTAATAAAAATAAGTTTCTAGAAAAGCATAACGAGAAATTGACATTTACACCAATTTTCATTGAAGCCGTTTCAAAAGCAATTGAAGATTTTCCTTTAATCAATGTTTCTGTAGATGAAAAAAATATCATCGTACATAAAGATATTAATATTGGAATGGCAACCGCATTACCATCAGGAAATTTAATTGTTTCTGTAGTGAAAAATGCTAATGAAAAAAATGTTATTGAGATTGCAAAAGAAGTAAATAATTTAGCAGAAAGCGCAAGAAATAACAAACTAAAACCAGAACAAACACAAGGAAGTACTTTCACAATTTCAAACGTGGGAACTTTTGGAAGTTTAATGGGAACACCAATTATCAATCAACCTGAAGTAGCCATTTTAGCATTAGGAATCATCAAAAAACGTCCAGAGGTTATCACAAGAGAAAAAGGTGATGAAATCGCAATTAGAAGCATGATGTATCTATCTCTATCTTTCGACCATAGAGTAGTTGATGGATTTTTAGGAGGATCATTTTTGAGAAAAGTCGGAGATTATTTAGAACAATTTGATACAAATACAACAATATAAAATATAAACTAAAATGTCTTACAACATAAAAGTTACAAAAACTACGCAATCAAAAGTTAGTCAAATTGATTTTGATAACATTACAATGGGTTTCAATTTTTCGGATCACATGTTTATTTGTGATTACGAAAATGGTGCATGGCAAAACCCAAGAATAGAACCATTAGCATTAATACCTACACATCCAGCAGCAATGGCTTTGCATTATGGACAAGCTATTTTTGAAGGAATGAAAGCTACAAAAGGACAAGACGGAACACCTTTATTATTTCGTCCAGATGAAAATGCTAAACGTTTAAACTTTAGTGCTGACAGAATGGGAATGCCTCAATTTCCAGAAGATTTGTTTGTGGAAGCATTAAAACAATTCACAGCAGTTGAAAAAGATTGGATTCCAACAAAAGAAGGAAGTGCCTTATATTTAAGACCTTTTATGTATGCTGATGAACCTTTTATTGGAATGCGCGCAGCAACAAGTTTTAAATTTATAATAATGGGTTCACCAGCTGGACCATTTTTCAGTAAGAAAATTAAATTATACGCTGAAAAAAAATACGTTCGTGCTGTAAATGGTGGAACAGGAGAAGCAAAAGCAGCAGGAAATTATGCTGCAGCGATTCGTCCAACAGAATTAGCAAAAGCAAAAGGATACGATCAAGTGTTGTGGTTAGATGCACAAGATTTTGAATATATTCAAGAAGTTGGAACTATGAATATTTTCTTCAAAATTGATGGGAAATTTATAACTCCAAACTTAACAGGTTCAATTTTAGCTGGAATAACAAGAATGAGCGTAATTTCTTTATTAAAAGATAAAGGTTTTGAAGTTACAGAAAGACCAATCAAATTATCTGAAATCAAAGAAGCATCAGCAAACGGAACTTTAGAAGAAGCTTTCGGAGCAGGAACTGCAGTTGGAATCGCAATGGTAGAAGAAATTGGAAATGAAGACTTCACTTTAAGATTACCAGATAAAAATCCAGTTTCTAATATGATAAATGATACTTTGAATGCTATAAAAGTTCAAAAAGAAGAAGATAAATTCGGCTGGATTGTAGAAGCAAAATAAATAGTTTAGGAACACAGATTAAAGAAATCTAACAGATTTTAAAAATTTCTCTAATTTCTCAAATCTGTGTTCTAAAAAAACAGATTACATTATTAAAATGGTAAACAAAAACATATTAAAAAAAGCATTTTCAACTATGGCAACCGCAAAAGCCATGACTGATTTGTATGAAGAAAATTTCAAAATAGTTTCCAAATACGTTCATGCAACTTCTCGTGGTCATGAAGCGATTCAGATTGCCTTAGCGATGCAATTATTGCCACAAGATTATGCGTTTCCATATTATCGTGATGACGCTATGTTGTTAGGAATTGGAATGCAACCTTATGATTTGATGTTACAGTTAATGGCCAAAAAAGACGATCCATTTTCTGGTGGTCGAACGTATTATTGTCATCCAAGTTTGAATGATGCTGATAAACCAAAAATTCCACATCAATCTTCTGCAACTGGAATGCAAGCGATACCAGCCACTGGAGCAGCAATGGGTTTTTGGTATAAAGAAAGAACAAATATTGCCGAAGATATTAAAGATAAACCTTTAGTAGTTTGTTCATTAGGTGACGCTTCTGTTACCGAAGGGGAAATTGCTGAAGCTTTACAAATGGCAGCTTTAAAACAATTGCCAATTTTATATTTGGTACAAGATAACGGTTGGGATATTTCAGCTAATGCAGCCGAAACTCGTGCTCAAAATGCGTTTGAATATGCCAAAGGTTTTCACGGAATTGAAGCTATTTCAATTGATGGAGCCAATTTTACCGAAAGTTATGAAGCATTAGAAAAAGTAATTGAAACCATTCGTATAGAAAGAAGACCGTTTTTAGTTCACGCTAAAGTTCCGTTATTGAATCACCATACTTCTGGTGTTCGTATGGAATGGTATCGTGACGACTTAGAAGAAGCTCAATCTCGTGATCCTTATCCTGTTTTAATTCAACAATTAAAAGATAATGGATTTTCGGATATACAAATTTCTGAAATAGAACAAGAAGCAAAAACTAAAGTTCAGTCTGATTTCGAAAAAGCGCAACAAGCAGAAGACCCAAAACCTGAAGATTTATTTACACATGATTTTGCTCCAACACCAATAACAGAAGAAGTTGGAGAACGAAATCCTGAACGTGAAGAAAAAGTTGTAATGGTCGATTGTGCCTTGTTTGCAGTCGAAGAAATCATGAAAAAACATCCTGAAAGTTTATTATACGGACAAGATGTTGGTGGACGATTAGGTGGCGTTTTTAGAGAAGCAGCAACATTAGCTCAAAAATTCGGAGATGAAAGGGTTTTCAACACACCAATCCAAGAAGCATTTATTGTAGGTTCAACTGTGGGAATGTCAGCTGTTGGTTTAAAACCTATTGTTGAGGTTCAGTTTGCCGATTATATTTGGCCTGGTTTAAACCAATTATTTACTGAAGTTAGTCGTTCGTGTTATTTATCGAATGGAAAATGGCCAGTAAGTATGATTCTTCGTGTTCCAATTGGAGCCTACGGAAGTGGTGGACCTTATCATTCATCATCTGTAGAAAGTGTTTTAACGAATATTAGAGGAATCAAAATTGCTTACCCAAGTAATGGTGCCGATTTAAAAGGTTTGTTGAAAGCCGCTTATTACGATCCAAATCCGGTTGTTTTTTTAGAACATAAAGGTTTGTATTGGAGTAAAGTCAAAGGTACTGATGCAGCAAGAGTCAACGAGCCAAGTGAAGATTATATCTTGCCTTTTGGAAAAGCCAATATCGTTCAGGAAGTTTGGGAACAAGAAACCACAGAAACTATTTCAATTATCACATATGGAATGGGAGTTCATTGGGCTTTGAATGCTTCAGCTGATATTAAAAACCAAGTTGAAATCATCGATTTACGTACTTTATATCCTTTGGATGAAGAAGCGATTTTAAAATCAGTAAGAAAAACCAAAAAATGTTTAGTTGTCACAGAAGAACCAACTAATAATTCATTTGCAAGAAGTTTAGCAGGTTTGATTCAAGAAAAATGTTTCAAGAATTTAGATGCACCAGTTATGGTTATTGGTTCAGAAAATATGCCAGCAATTCCTTTAAATAGTACTTTAGAATTTACTATGATTCCAAATGTGGATAAAGTGAAAGTTAAGATTGAAGAGTTGTTGAGTTATTAATTATAATATTCAGTCGATTTTTTACTTTAGAATTCGACTGAATACTATTTACTCTACTTTCTCAATAGGAACAATAGGTTTTGGAATACTATCATTTTGAACAGGTGCATTGATAGGAGTAACGCCATCTTCATAAATGGTTTCTTCTAAATCTTCCGATTTTTTACCAATATTGATTTGTGGGTTTTCTTGATTTCCGGTTACTTTAATTGGAATTCCAATTATTCCTAGTGGAGGAAGACCAACACGCATTTTTAAATTTAACTTTCCATCTAAACTGCTTTCCCCTTCAAAACGCAAACGAAATCCGGAAACTTTAAATTTAAAGCGTTCAATCGTCAATAAATTATTTTTGATGGTTGATTTGATATCTACTTTAGTAATGTCAGGATCTTTGATATCTGGATTTTCTGTTCTTAAAGCAACCGTATTTAGTAATTTGAAACCTTTCATTTTAACTTGTTTCACGGAAAGCGTTCCTTTTCCTTCAAGAGAAGGTGCTACTGGTTCCATTTGGTTGTTTAAAACTCCTTTTATTGCGTAATCTAACGAAACTATTCCTTCTGCATTTTCGGCAGCTGATACAATTTCTTTGAATAATTTTATTTCATTGTAAGCTCGTTTTACATCAAAATCATTGGCTTTAATGTTGTAATCAAAATAGGCTTTTTCGGTGCCTTCATTTTTATATGTTCCATTTATGTTTGCTGTTGCACCAATTATTCCTAAAGTACCATTTTTTAGAGAAGCAACTCCATTTTGTATTTGAATAATTCCACCTAAATTT
The DNA here is from genome assembly GCF_963975005.1 of uncultured Flavobacterium sp. GTDB lineage: Bacteria > Bacteroidota > Bacteroidia > Flavobacteriales > Flavobacteriaceae > Flavobacterium. The sequence continues at coordinate 2,227 of NZ_CAXBFR010000037.1, read as the reverse complement.
TCTATGGCTAAATCATCGTAGGTAACTTTTTTGGCTAAAGTTTTTATTATTACATCCAAATTAGCAGGAATTTCAATCACTCCAGAAACTGAAGTAGAAGTTGGATTTTCTTCTGATTTTGTGGTTTCAGTTGGCATAAATTCATTGATGTTCAAGTAATTTGAATGTAAGGTAAAGTTTCCTTTTAAAGTTTCTTTATCCGATAAATAAAAATTAATCACATTCAAAACATAACCATTCATTGTAATGTCAGACGCTCCATATTTTCCTCTAAAATTTGAGAAATTCATTTTTTCTTGGTTGAACGTAAAAAGGCCTTTTTCTATTAAAAATGGTTTTGGAAGAAAATCACTTGTAGTTTGAATATTAGTTAAATCAAGTGTTCCGCTGTTTTTTAAGTTTTGATATTTTCCATTAGAAGCATCACTTTGTTTTCCAATTAATGAAACATCAGCTTTTATAATTCCGTTCAAATCCAATCCTTTTTGAGCAAAAACTTTATAAATAGCAGTAAGGTTGATAATTCCTTTGGCTTGCACATTATAATTCAAATCTGAAAAATCTTTAAAGGAAGCATTCAGCGTAAAATTTTCATTTTCGCAAGTAAAAGTTGCTAGTAAAATTTTTAAATTGGCATCTTTGAAATCAGAAGTTGGACAATTTAAATCGGCTTTAAAACTTATTTTTTCAATAGGTTTTGAATAATAAGTTGTTTTTATAGAACCATTGTTCAGATTAAAATACCCTTTTGTAATTGGAAATTTTTTCTCTTCAACATCATAAATTCCTTTTGAAATAATATCTGTATCTAAATTTCCGGTCAATTCTATATCTGGAATTTGTAGTGCGTCAGAAAGTGTTTTTAAATCTATTTTTGATTTTATTTTGGTGTCAATTTTAATTTTTTTACCAAAGCCGTCAGATTTTAAAATAGCACTTAATTTACTTTTATTGATATCAAAATACAATGAATCCAGCTGAATTGATAATTGATTCATATCAAGATTTGGAAGTTTTGTGTCTAAATTCAAATAAATGTTTTCAACAGGAAAAGCAGCTTTTCCATTCTTTACATAGCCATCTCTAACGTTGATTTTAAAACGAACTTCTGGGTTTATATTTTTAGCGGCAATGTATTTTCCTTTTAAAGAAAATGAGGCAGAAGTGGTTCCTTTCATTATGGTTTGGCTTTTCCATGAAATATATTCTGCTGGCAAAGCAGTAAACAAATCTTCCAAATTACTGTTTTCGGTTTTCAGGTTAAAATCCATGTCATAACCATTGGACAGGAAATTAAAAAAGCCTTTAAATTCAACAGGTAATTTGTTAATGATTAAATCATTTTTTTCAAACACAAAAGCTAAGGAATTGGTATTTATTTTGGTGATTAAATTGGCTTTTACAGCTTTGTTTTTTAAATATTGATTCTTATCATAAGTAAAATTAAAATCAGCAATACTTGCTGAAGTTGTTAAGCTAAAATTTACATCTAAAAGATTTCCTTTTCCTATGTAGTTAAAGCCTTTAGCCTCAATCAGTATTTTTGTAGAAGCATCATTGTATATAAGTTCGCTATTTACAATTTGAATATTTTTTAAATTTAAAGAAGCCGAACTATCATTAGTAACAGCTGTTTCACTTGATTTATAAATGTTGTAATTAGCTTCTCCTTTTTTATTTACTTGAACGTTAATCTTGGCATTGTTAATAAAAACTTTGTCAATTTGAGCTTCACTTCCAAAAAGCATGCTTGGAATATCTATACCAAAACCAATTTCTTTAGCTGTGATCAAAGATTGTTTTTCAAAAGGAGCAGAGCCATTCAAAGAAAACTCTTCTAAAGTCAAGGTTAAAGATGGGAAATGGTTAAAGAAGGATAAGTTAGAATCCTTAAAATTCAATTCGCCTTCTAAATTTTCATTAGCAAATAGTTTGACTTTTTCGGTAATTGTATCAGCAAAAATAATTGGTACAATAATTAATATTCCTAAAATACTAACTATTAATATTCCTGTAAATTTTAATGCTTTGAGGAATAATTTTCTCTCTACTGCCATTGTTTTTTGAATTTTTGCAAAGATATGATTATTTGGTATTTATATTCAAAAAAAAGATTTTGAAGACCACAAAAAAACCGTAATCTTATAAAATAATAAGAAAACGGTTTTAATAAGTATTTTGTCTTTTAGTAAGTTGGAAGGATCTTGTCTAATCAATCCCATTAAAT
>NZ_CAXBFR010000036.1:0-24188 GCF_963975005.1 uncultured Flavobacterium sp. | reverse complement strand
TCAGCAATATTTATACCGGCTAACCCAGAAGGTCTTCCATCAATTAAAATTCTAACATTTTCATTTCCACGTAAGGCTACCGTTCCATCTGGATCAACAGTAACGGAAGGGACATTATTTAAAACATCACTCATCGTACCTCCTTTAACCATCATGTCTTGACCAACATTATAAACACGTTTATCTAGTTTGAACTCAACAGTAGATACATCGGCAATTAATACTATTTCATTTAATTGTGATACATCTGGTTCTAAAAAGATTGTACCTAAATTTGTGTCTGAGTCTATTACTTTGTTATTTGCAAGAACGGTTTTTAACGAAATAAATTCATAGCTAATGTTATAAATTCCTTTTACTACATCTAATTTAAATTCACCTTTTTCATCAGTAACTCCACCAGAAACTAGTTCAGGTTTATCTACATTTCTTAGAACTATAGTGGCAAACTCCAATGGTGTGTTAGTACTTTTTTCGTAAATTTTACCACTTACGGTTACTTTTGCCATTTGTGCAATTCCTGAATATGAAATCAATAGAATGGTGAAGGCTGATAATAATTTTTTTAGTCTCATTAATTTACTCTTTATAATTTTGTAGATAAGACTGCAAAAATACCCTTTGGTTTAAGCTACGAATCACAAAAGTTTGTTAAATAAACTATAGAATTTCCTTAATTTTTTCTTTTGGTCGGGCAACAACAGCTTTATTGCCATTTATAATGATTGGGCGCTCTATTAATTTTGGATGTTCTATCATAGCATTTATAATTGCATCGTCTGATAGTTTTTTGTCTTTATATTGCTCTTTCCAAATGGATTCATTTTTTCTTACTAAATCTATTGGTTTGTAATTCAATTTTTTAAGGATATCTTGTAATTCATCTTTCGAAATGGGGTTATCTAAATATTTAATAATTTCAAAGGGCTGATTCAATGTTTCTAATTCTAATAAACCTTCACGCGATTTTGTACATCTTGGATTATGGTAAATTTTTATCATGATTTATTTTTTTAAATGAATTCTTCAGTAAAAAATACTAATTTAGACAAAAATAAAAATAATACTATGTTTATTGCACAAGGAGATAAAAAAGAAAATGAATTTTGGAAATATTTATTGGGTTCTTTACTAGTATTTATAGCATCAATTATTGGACAAATTCCTATTTTAATTGCGATGCTTTATGAGGTTTTTGTAAATAATAAAGCTATTCCTTCAACAGAAAAGGATTTGTATTCAATGTTTGATTCTAATCTTTTTTTATTTTTAATGCTTGTTTCTTTTTTGTTTGCCCTTTTTGGATTGTATTTTGTAGTCAAAAAGTTTCATAACCAAAGTTTTAAAGACATTATAACTTCAAGAAAAAAAATAGATTGGAAACGTTTTTTTGTAGCCTTTTCGGTATGGGCAATTATTTCAATTTCACTTATTTTAATTTCTTATTTTTCAGGTAATGCTGAAATTGAATTGCAGTTCAATTTAGTTCCTTTCCTTATTTTGTCAATCATTGCTATTCTATTGATTCCTATACAAACTAGTACTGAGGAATTAATTTTTAGAGGTTATTTGATGCAAGGATTTTATAATTTATCCCGAAATAAATGGTTTCCTTTAGTTATGACTTCTGTGATTTTTGGTGGAATGCACTGGTTTAATCCTGAAGTAGCTGAAATGGGACCAATTATTATGGTTTATTATATAGGCACAGGTTTGTTTCTTGGAATTCTTACTTTAATGGATGAAGGAACTGAACTAGCTTTAGGGTTTCATGCTGCCAATAATTTAGTTTCGGCACTTTTAATAACTTCAGATTATAGTGTTTTAAGAACTAATGCTATTTTTAAAGATTTGTCAAAACCAGAAGTTGGTTATGAGATTTTTATGCCCATTATTTTTTATATTGCATTATTATTTCTTTTTACAAAACTGTATAAATGGACTAATTGGAAAGACAAATTAATAGGAAATACATCAGCGCAAAGTCAAGAACCAACAAATTAAATTACATAGAGATGTCAAAATACATACCAAATTATCATAACGTTCACAACAAGTTTAAGTTAAATGGCTTTCATTTGAATGCCGAAGATTTATGTCGTGTAGCTTATAGTTTTATTAAAGAAGGAGAAGATTTTGAAAAACCAGTAGGTGATTTTATTTTGGATTGGTTTGATGGAAAAGAGTTTATAGAAATGAAAACTTCGGGTTCGACCGGAAAACCAAAAACAATTAGAGTTGAAAAGCAAGCCATGGTTAATTCGGCTTTAGCTACAGGTGATTTCTTTGGTTTAGAAGCTGGTGATACTATTTTAAATTGTTTACCGGTAAAATATGTAGCTGGTAAAATGATGTTTATTCGTGCCTTCATTTTAGGTTTAGAAATGGATTTTGTGGCTCCAAGTTCACATCCATTTGAACTGATAGATAAACAATATGATTTTACAGCTTTGGTTCCGCTTCAGGCTATGAACTCTGTTGACTTATTACATAATTTCAAAACTATTATTATTGGTGGTTCAGCTGTTTCTGCCGCTTTGGAAAAAGTATTAAAACCAATAAAAGCAAACATTTATGAAACGTACGGGATGACTGAAACCATAACACATATTGCTGCTAGAAAAATGGGTAAAAAAGCCTTTACTACTTTGCCAAATGTGGTTTTGTCACAAGATAAAAATAATTGTTTGTTAATTCATGCTTCGGCTATTTCTGATGAAATAATTCATACCAATGATATTGTTGAGTTAGTTTCTGAAAATAAATTTATCTTTTTAGGTAGGTTTGATAATGTAATAAATAGTGGTGGAATTAAATTAATTCCTGAACAAATAGAAGCAAAAATGCTCCCTTTTATCAAAAAGCGCTTTTTTGTAACAGGTAAAGAAGACAAAGAACTTGGTGAACATTTAGTGCTTGTTGTAGAAGGACTAGAAGAACCAATTGATTTGAGTAAAATTAAAACTTTAGATAAATACGAAAAACCAAGAGAAGTTATCTTTGTCAATAAATTTAAAGAAACGGCAACTGGTAAAATTATTCGAAAAGATAGTTTAAGTTAATTAATAAACCTTAATATAATATTTATCCGTTCTAACTTTAATTTCATCTGGAATTGAAACGACTGGAATAGGAGAAATTTGAAATTCATTGGTAACTAAGACACGTTTTTTTGTTCCATTGATTTCAAGTTCTATTGGCATTTCGAAATTTGGTTCATCGGTTTGCCATTTGTATTTAAAAGTGTTTTTATGCTTTTTCAATACTAAAGTTGGAATAGTTGTATGTTTCAAATATTGGTTAAAAAAAGGAGTCATATCATGACCCAATTCTTGGCTAAAGAAATCAATAACCGTTTTAGTATCAATAATTTCTTTTTTATATGTGTTCGAATATTTTAACAACATAGCCCACCATTTTGAGTCATTATTAGTAATGTGTCGTAATGTATTTAACATTAAAGCTCCTTTGTTATACATATCACCAGAACCTTCTTTATTCACACCATAAAAACCTATAACAGGTTTGTCATTCAAAATATTTTTGGCTTGTCCATTGATGTATTTTTGAGCTAGTTCATAACCTTGTGTACATTCTAAAAACACAGATTCTGAATAGGTTGTAAACGCTTCATGAATCCACATATCAGCAATATCTTTACTGGTAATGCTGTTTCCAAACCATTCGTGACCTGTTTCATGAATTGTAATAAAATCAAAAGATAATCCAATTCCTGTTCCGGATAAATCTCTACCCATATAGCCTTTTTTGTAGTGGTTTCCATAAGCCACAGCACTTTGATGTTCCATGCCTAAATAAGGAGTTTCAACCAATTTATAACCATCTTCATAAAAAGGATATTGTCCAAATTTCTCTTGAAAACAATTCATCATAGGTTTGACATCAGCTTCAAAATGAACTTTTGCTTTTTCTTCATTTTCACGAAGCACATAATAATCCAAATCTAATCCATTCAAATTATCATGAATATGAATATAGTCGGCAATATTTACTGTAATAGAGTAGGTGTTTATTGGATTAACAACTTCCCAATCCCAACGTGTATATCCATTTCCTAAATCTTCTTGACCTTTAAATCTTCCGTTTGAAACATTCATTAATCCATTTGGAACTGCTACTTTTATAGTAGCACCTTTGTCTGGTTCATCAGTTTGTGAATCTTTTACCGGATACCATAAACTCGCTCCAGTTCCTTGCACAGCTACAGCAATAAAATCTTCGCCACTTTTATCTTTTTTAAACACAAAACCACCATCCCAAGGAGCATTTTTAGCAACTAAAGGTTTTCCTGAATAGTAAAAACGTAGTTTTTGAGAAGAATTTTGAGGTAAAGTTGAATTGAAATTAATAAAAACAGCATCATTATCTCTTTTATAGGTCAATTTTTTCTTGTTGAAGACAATGGAATCTACATTCATGTTTTCAAATAAATCTAATTGAATTTTCTTTGTGTCTTGTAAAACATCAAACGTAACTTGATTATACCCAACTATATTTCTTTCTTCTGGATTGATTTTTATATTCAAATCATAACGTTGCACATCAAAACAAGAACGCTCAAAACGCATTCCTCCTTGTAGTGAATCTCTACGCGTAAAGTTTTGTGCATTAGATTGAAATAAGCTTAATAATAAAGTAAGAATGATTAGTTTCTTCATGTTTTGATTTTAAAAATCAAATATAATGATTTAGTCGATAAATCGATTATTTGAATGTTAGATTATTCGAAATATCTATAAATCGAACAATCTAATAATCAAAAATTAGCTTCAACCGTAAAAGTCATTTCTTCTTTTGAAATTGGATGTACAAATGTCAATTGTTCTGCATGAAGATGAAGTCTGTTAGCTTTTTTACCATATAAATCATCACCAAGAATTGGAGTTTTTAAACCTAATTCGTGAGAAGCATGTACTCGCAATTGATGCGTTCTTCCTGTAATTGGATAAAAATAGACTTTGGTTTTATTGTCAATAACTTCAATTTTTTGCCATTTGGTTTTCGCTGTTTTTCCGTGATCGTAGCAAACTAATTGTCTTGGTCTGTCTTCTAAATCAACACGTAATGGAAAATCTATAAAACCTTCGTTTTCTTCTATAATTCCGTCTAAAAGGGCAACATATCTTTTCTTAATAGTTCTTTTAATGAATTGACTTTGCAACTCTTTATAAACTTCTTCGTTTTTAGCTAAAATCATGATTCCAGAAGTTGACATATCTAAACGATGCACAATTAATGGACCAGTTGCTTTTGGATATAAATCTTTAACTCTTTGGTAAACACAATCTTTAATTTGTTTTCCAGGAACAGATAAGAATTCAGCCGGTTTATTGATTAAAACCAAATAGGCATCATCATAAACAATTGAAATATCTTTTCCTTCAGCAGGATTATTTTCAAATGGATTTTCTTCCATGTCTAAACCTTCCAACATATGTTGCATTAAAATAGGTTCACATTTGCTTTTACAAGCCGGATAAAATTGTTTGTGTTTTCTGATTTCGGAATTAGGAGATTTTCCCCACCAAAATTCAGCCATTGCAATAGGTTTTAACTTATTGGCAAAAGCATAATGCAATAATTTTGGAGCAGCACATTCACCTGCACCAGCTGGTGGATTTTCTTCAAAGATTTTACCAATACTTTTTAGTTTTCCATATTGATTTAGAAAAGCATATTCAGCAAAAAGCCTTTGTTGTAAAGCAGCAGATTTTTGTTTTCTGTCTAATTTTAAAGCTTCAATTTTTGAATTTATGGAATCAAATTCTTTTTGAGCAGCTTCAATTTTGTAGTTCCAGAATTGTGTCATTTTTTTTAACAGAATTCCTTCTTGTTTACTAGCTTCTTTTAATTCTTCTTCGTTATATGAATCTGATTTTCGAATTTCATCACGTAGTTTTTTCTGAACTTTTATGTTGTTTTTTTGGTTTTGAATATCGTTGAAAGCTTCTGTTTTAGTTTTTTCTAAATTTTTAAAAACCTTCTTATAATTTTCAGATTCTTTTAGGCTTTCAATTTCTGAAGTGATTTGGTTTAAATTCTCTTCACCAATTTTATAAAATCCTTTTGCATCCAACATATCATAATCCGTTGGAACAAATTTTTCATGATGATTGGAATCTGCTAATTTTCCTGAAAAAGCCCAAAGATGACCAATTTCTCCAATTTCATTTTGACAAACCAAAACACCAAACATTTTTCCAATTACTAATCCTTTTTGAGTTGGATTTAATCCAAAATTATGTTCGAAATCAATTTGATTTTCTAAATAGTTTTGTAACTCAATTGAAGTAATTACACTCAATTCATGAGGTTCATAATAAAATGGAAATGTAAATTTTTGAGGTAAAGAAATACCTGAGATGTTTGTTTTGAAAGGTTGGAATTTTTCCAAAGTTTATTCTTCTTTTAGAAATCTTAAAATAATTTCGTTAAATAATTTTGGATTATCACGTGGTAAATAGTGAGTTGCATTTGGAACTATTGCTAATTGTGCATTTGGAATATTTTCAAAAATCTTTACAGTATGTTCTGTTTTAATTTCATCTTTATCACCAGCCATTATCAAACATTTACTTTTTATAACCTTTAATTCTTCATATTCAAGATTTGGATATTTATAATCTAAATACAAAAAATCAATGATTTTATCATATTGATGTTTCGTATTTAAATCTTGAAATTGTTTTACATAATCTAATAGCTCTTCCTTGTTAATTAAACCATCAGGAAAAATATTCCCTGCCATAGAAACCATTTTATCAACTTTTACAGGATGTTTAATAGCCATTAAAATTCCAAGAATTCCACCATCACTCCAACCAACAATATGCGTTTTTTCTATATTTATTTTATCCAAAAATTGTTTTAAATCTTCAATTTCAACATCAAAAGTTAGTTCCACATCATCTTGATACGTTGAGTTTCCTCGTCCACGACAATCTACAATAATTACTTTATAATGTTTAGCATATTCTTCTACTTGTTCTTTAAAAGCACTTATTGACTGACCGTTTCCATGTAATAATAAAAGTGGTTCACCTTCTCCATAAATTTCATAATAAAGGCTAACTCCATTTACATCAACAGTTTTTCCTTTTGAAGAACTACCTAATATATCTCCACCTTTTATTAAAAGACATGATTTTCCTTTATAAGGTTTATTATTTGTATGTGAGAAAGTAAAGCTTTCTGAATCAACAAGAATGCCTTTTTTTAATTCATAATTCCAATTATTAATATCTATATCTTCTTCAAATCCAGAATTTTTAATTTTAATTTTTTCCCACTTTCCTTTGCTGTTTTTTACTTGTAAATTAATGTCATCAAAATAAAAATCTGCTTTATTTCTACAAATAATACCAAGCATAAAGTTTTTAGAGTTAGGTTTGAAAACGCCTTTTAATTCATAAACTTTCCAATCTTTATGTCTAATATTATCGTCGTATATACTAGTAAATTCAACGTATTTGCGATTTTCATCCTTTTCAATGATACCAATATCTAATTTAGAATTTTCTAAATAATTTTCAATACGAACTGCAAATGTTAATTTAAATTCTTTATTAGCAAAGTTTGAATCGTCTATAACTTGTGTGTAATAAAATATATCAGATTTTTCAGTTTTCTTTTCTTGTGAAAAAGCAACATTAAGAGATAATATTAAAAGGAGTATAATTTTCTTCATAATTAAACTTGTATCACACCCAAATTAAACTTTTTCTCAATAGGAGAGTGGTTGGCCGCTTCAATTCCCATAGAAATCCAAGTTCTGGTTTCTAATGGATCAATGATTCCATCAGTCCATAAACGTGAAGCTGCGTAATAAGGAGAAACTTGTTCGTCATAACGCGCTTTGATTTTATCAAATAATTCTTGTTCCACTTTTTCATCCACAACTTTTCCTTGTTTCTTTAAAGATGAAGCTTCAATTTGAGCTAAAACTTTTGCTGCTTGAGTTCCACCCATAACTGCTAATTCAGCACTTGGCCAAGCAAAAATTAATCTAGGATCATAAGCTTTTCCACACATAGCATAATTTCCTGCTCCATAACTATTTCCAATAACTACTGTGAATTTTGGTACAACTGAATTAGCAACAGCATTTACCATTTTGGCACCATCTTTAATGATTCCTCCATGTTCTGATTTGCTTCCAACCATAAATCCAGTTACATCTTGCAAGAAGACTAACGGAATTTTCTTTTGGTTGCAATTTGCAATAAAACGTGTTGATTTATCAGCAGAATCCGAATAGATTACACCACCAAATTGCATTTCACCATTTTTGGTTTTCACTACTTTTCTTTGATTGGCAACTATTCCTACTGCCCAACCATCAATTCGTGCATAACCCGTAATTATAGTCTGACCGTAACCGGCTTTGTATTCATCAAATTCAGAATTATCCACCTAACGATTGATAATTTCCATCATATCATATTGTTCGTTACGTGCTTTAGGAAGAATTCCATATATATCTTTAGGCTCTAAAGCTGGTTTTTGAGCTTTTACACGATTGTAACCTGCTTTATCATAATCACCAATTTTTCCGACAATACTTTTAATTCTGTCTAATGCAGCTGCATCATCTTTGGCTTTAAAATCAGTAACACCACTAATTTCACAATGTGTTGTAGCTCCACCAAGTGTTTCGTTATCAATAGTTTCACCAATAGCGGCTTTGACTAAATAACTTCCAGTTTTATCAACAATTAAAGCTTCATCACTCATAATTGGTAAATAAGCACCACCAGCCACACAACTTCCCATAACAGCAGCGATTTGGGTAATTCCCATACTACTCATTACAGCATTATTTCTAAAAATTCTTCCGAAATGTTCCTTATCTGGAAAAATTTCATCCTGCATTGGTAAATAAACGCCAGCAGAATCCACTAAATAAATAATTGGTAATCTGTTTTCCATGGCAATTTCTTGCGCACGAAGGTTCTTTTTTCCAGTAATTGGAAACCAAGCGCCAGCTTTAACTGTAGCATCATTAGCCACAACGATACATTGTTTTCCGGAAACGTAACCCATTTTAATTACAACGCCACCAGAAGGACAACCTCCGTGTTCTTCATACATTCCATCTCCAACAAAAGCGCCGATTTCAATACTTTTAGCTTTTTCATCTAATAAATAATCAATTCGTTCACGAGCAGTCATTTTTCCTTCAGCATGTAATTTTTCAATACGTTTTTGTCCACCACCCAATTTTACTTGAGCAAATTTTTGTTTCATATCGGAAACTAATAGTTTATTGTGGTCTTCGTTTTTGTTGAAATTTAAATCCATTTAATAGTAGTGTTTTTAAGGATTGCTAAATTAATCAAATTCATTTAATTCTTTCAATTAATAAATAACAAATTTCAGCGTTTTAAAATATTTATTATTTAATTAATAGCTGTTAAAATTATCATAATGACAAATTTGTGCTATATATTGAATGATTTGTGCTATTTTTTATGAAATGATACAAGTAGCTTTGAAAAAACTAAAAATCAATAATTATGAGTAAAATAACAGAAAGACCAAAATTTCAAGAAAAGTATGATAATTTTATTGGAGGAAAATTTGTTCCTCCAGTTAAAGGTGAATATTTTGACAACATATCTCCCATAGATGGAAAACCTTTTACAAAAGTAGCACGTTCATCAAAAGAAGATGTTGATTTAGCTATTGATGCTGCTGAAGAAGCTTTTAAAACTTGGGGAAAATCATCACCAGCTTACAGAAGTAAAGTTTTAAACAAAATAGCTGATATCATGGAAGCTAATTTAGAATACTTAGCAATTGTTGAAACAATTGATAATGGAAAAGCTTTAAGAGAAACAATGGCTGCTGATTTGCCATTATGTATTGATCATTTTAGATACTTTGCAGGAGTAATTCGTGCTGAAGAAGGAACAATTTCTGAACATGATGAACATACAGTAAGTATTTGTTTGCATGAACCATTAGGAGTTGTTGCTCAAATCATCCCATGGAATTTCCCGCTATTAATGGCTACATGGAAAATGGCACCAGCTATTGCAGCAGGAAATTGTACTGTTGTAAAAGCAGCTGAACAAACACCAACATCAATATTAGTTTTAATGAACTTAATTAAAGATGTTTTGCCGGCAGGTGTAATTAATATCGTAAATGGATTTGGAATCGAAGCTGGAAAACCTTTAGCCTCATCACCAAGAATTAAAAAAGTATCTTTTACAGGTGAAACTACAACTGGACGTTTAATTTTACAATATGCTTCAGAAAATATTATTCCAGCAACAATGGAATTGGGTGGAAAATCACCAAACATTTTCTTCAGTTCAGTAGCAGCACAAGATGATGCGTTTTTTGACAAAGCGATTGAAGGAGCAGTGATGTTTGCCTTAAACCAAGGGGAAATTTGTACTTGTCCATCGAGAATTCTAGTGCAAGAAGATATTTATGACAAATTCATGTCAAGAGTAATTGAAAGAGTAAAAGCTATTAAAATTGGTCACCCTTTAGACGCAACAGTTATGATGGGAGCTCAAGCTTCAAACGATCAATATGAAAAAATTCAATCCTATTTAAAAATTGGTAAAGAAGAAGGTGCTGAACTTTTAGTAGGTGGTGAAGTAAATCACTTAGAAGGAGAATTAAGTACAGGATATTATATTCAGCCTACTGTATTTAAAGGGAATAATAAGATGAGAATTTTTCAAGAAGAGATTTTTGGACCTGTAGTTTGTGTTACAACATTCAAAACGGTTGAGGAAGCTATTGAAATTGCAAACGACACTTTATATGGATTAGGGGCAGGAGTTTGGACAAGAGATGCTCACGAATTGTATCAAGTACCAAGAGCTATTGAAGCGGGTAGAGTTTGGGTAAATAATTACCATGCTTATCCAGCACATGCGCCATTTGGAGGTTATAAAAAATCAGGGTTTGGTCGTGAAAACCACAAAATGATGTTAGATCATTATAGAAATACTAAAAACATGCTTATTTCTTATGATAAAAATAAGTTAGGTTTCTTTTAGTAGTTAATTAATTTCATAACAAAACCTAGCAGTTTTATAGCTGTTAGGTTTTTTAATTTAGTAGAAATATGTTTAAAAGAATAGAGAATACAGAGAAAGCAAACGAATTAATAGCAGAATTAAAAGAGAGAAATGGTGACCTGATGTTTCATCAAAGTGGCGGATGTTGTGATGGTTCTCAACCTATGTGTTTTGCATTAGGTGATTTTATAATCGGAAATAGTGATGTTTGTTTGGGAATAATTGAAGGTTGTAAATTTTGGATGAGCAAAGACCAATTTGAATATTGGAAACATACCCATTTAACATTAGATGTTGTAGAAGGAAGAGGAGCAAGCTTTTCTTTAGAAATTCCTTATGGGAAAAGATTTATCATTCATTCAAGATTATTTACTGATGAAGAAGCAAATAATTTAGAACCTTTAACCTTTTTAGAAGACTAATTAATATATAAAAGTTGGTATTGCTTAGGAGTAATACCTTCATGTTTTTTGAATAAGCGAATAAAGTAATTGCAGTCATCAAAACCTGATTCAAAACAAACTTCGTTGATTTGTAAATTTGGATTTTTTAGTAAAGATTTAGCATATTTTATTTTTTCATTTAGGATAAATTCAATGGGACTCATGCCTAATTCTCTTTTAAAAAAACGATAGAATGAAGTTGTACTCATACATGCTTTATCACTCAAATCCTTAAGGTTGAAATTTTCTCTAATATTACTTCTAATATATTCCATAACCGGAACGATTGGATTACTTATATCTATGATATTATTGGTTTCAATAGCTCTAATATTTTGCGATTGAATAATTCGAACTAAAAGTTCTTGTAAAGTCAAATCAGCTAAAGCATCTTTTGTAATTGAAGTACTCATGCATTCTTTTATCAATTTATTGATGGTTGTGCTGAGTTCTAAATTGTTATAAAAGAAATAATTTTCATGGTCTAATTTCCAAAAATTACCTTTTCCATCTTTAGGGTATCTTTCATTTAAAAAACTCAACGTTTCTTGAATTTTCATTTGGTCAATCGCTAAAGCTAAACATTGGGTTGGGTTGTTCTTTGTTGCTTCAGGAAAATCGATTTTCATTTCCACATTAGACGGAATTAAAACGGTTTCTCCAGGTAAATAGTCAAATTCAGGATCATCAAACAAATGCATTATTTTTTTACCACGAAGCATGCTTGTAACAACTAAATCATTAAATTTTAAAGGAACTTTTTGAGAAGTTTCATAAGTTTCAAACAAATTCAATTCGCAATTATTTAAAGAATAGACTGTTCTATTTTCAACTAAAGTTTTTAGCGATTTTTCTTTTGTAAGTGAAGGTTGATGTAGTAATTGTTTAAGACTTCCCATAAGTGATTTATTCGTAGCTAAATATATGAAAAGTATTTAAATTGAAATGAATTTTTAGGATATTTAACAGTTTATGTAAAAAAAATAAACCCTTCAATTAAGAAAGGTTTATCATTTTATTTATTTGGAAATCTATTCCTCCTCTTTTTGACCCATCAACATTAAATAGGCTTTTAAGAATTTGTCAATATCTCCATTCATTACAGCATCAACATCGCTAGTTTCAGCTCCAGTTCTTACGTCTTTCACCAATTTATAAGGCTGCATTACGTAATTTCTGATTTGTGAACCCCATTCGATTTTCATCTTACCAGCTTCAATATCACTTCGTTGCGCTAATTCTTTTTTTAATTCAATTTCATACAATTGTGACTTTAGCATTTGCATAGCTCTATTACGATTGTCGTGTTGAGAACGCGTTTCAGAACATTGAATTTGAATACCAGATGGTTTGTGAAATAACTGGACTTTTGTCTCCACTTTATTCACATTTTGACCACCAGCACCGCTTGAACGAGCTGTTGTAATTTCTATATCAGCTGGATTGATTTCAATTTCAATGGTATCATCCACCAAAGGATAAACATATACCGAGGCAAAAGATGTATGACGTTTGGCATTACTGTCAAAAGGAGAAATACGGACTAATCTATGAACTCCATTTTCACCTTTAAGATAGCCAAAAGAAAAATCACCTTCAATTTCTAAGGTTACGGTTTTAATTCCAGCAACATCACCTTCTTGATAGTTTAATTCTTTGATTTTGAATTTTTGTTTTTCGGCCCACATCATATACATACGCATTAACATGGCAGCCCAATCACAACTTTCTGTTCCACCAGCACCAGCCGTAATTTGAAGCACTGCACTTAAACTATCACCCTCATCCGAAAGCATATTTCTAAATTCAATGTCTTCAATATGTGTGATTAATTCGTTATAAAAGGTTTCAACTTCTTCTTCTGATATTTCTCCTTCTTTAAGGAAATCAACCATAATTTGAAGTTCTTCGTTCATATCAACAGCTTTGGTGTAATCTTCCACCCACTTTTTCTTTGAGCGTAAGTCTCTTACGATAATTTCTGCCTCCTTGGCGTTATTCCAAAAGTCAGGGGCAAATGTTTTTTCTTCTTCGTTGGCAATCTCGATTAATTTTCTATCGACGTCAAAGATACCTCCTTAACGCACCAAGGCGATTAATAATATCCTTTACATGTTCTGTATTTATCATAATTTATGTAATTTTACACCACAAAAATAGTGATTCCTTTTGATTCTATGGAAATAAATTTAATAAGTGATACCGTAACAAAGCCAAGTGTTGGAATGTTACAAAAAATGTTTAATGCAAAAGTTGGTGATGATGTCTATAAATCTGACCCAACTGTCAATCTTTTTGAAGAAACTGTAGCCGATTTATTTGGTATGGAAGCTGCTCTATTTTTTCCTTCGGGCACAATGGCAAATCAGACTGCTTTGAAGTTGCATACAAACCCAGGAGAACAAGTAATATGTGACAAATATTCGCATATTTATCATTATGAAGGTGGTGGTGCTTCGTTTAATAGTGGAATTTCCTGCAATTTAGTGGATGGAAAAAGAGGTTTAATAACAGCTGATTTAGTTAAAAACGGAATCAATGACCCTGAATTTTATCATGCCCCTTTAAGTCTTGAAAATACTACAAACAAAGGAGGTGGAGCTTGCTATGAGTTGAAAGAACTTCAGAAAATAAAGCAAGTTTGTGACGACAACAATTTGAAATATCATTTAGATGGTGCTCGTTTATGGAATGCAATCGTAGCCAAAAAACAACATCCTAAGGAGTTTGGAAAATTATTTGACACCATTTCTGTATGTTTTTCAAAAGGTTTAGGTGCACCTGTTGGTTCTGTTTTATTAGGTTCTAAAGAGGATATGAAACGTGCCTTAAGAATCCGAAAAATATTTGGAGGAAATATGCGTCAATCAGGTTATTTAGCTGCAGCTGGATTATATGCGTTAGAGAATAACGTGACTCGTTTAGAAGAAGATCACAAAAAAGCCAAAGAGTTAGAAGAATTATTACTTTCATTTTCTTGGGTTGAAAACGTTGAACCTGTTGAAACAAACATTATAATTTTTAACTTACATAAAGCTATTGATGAGAAGCTGTTTTTAGAAAAATTGAAACAAAAAAATATTCATATTAGTTCTATGGGACATGGTAAATTAAGAATCGTAACCCATTTAGATTATAAAGAAGTTATGCATACTTACGTAAAAGAAACTTTGAGTAAGTTTCATTTTTAAGTACTTTTACTATAAAAATCCCAAAAGTCATTTCTAGAAATGACTTTTGGGATTCTTTGTTTTATCCAAACATATCCATTCCTGGAATATTAGGCATGCCCTCTTTAGCTACAGCAGCTAATTCTGTTTCGTTTACGTTTGTTGCTTTTTCAATGGCTTTGTTGAAAACAGTTATTAAATAGTCTTCCAACATTTCTTTATCAGCCATTAAATCGTCGCTAATTGACACATTTTTGACCGTTCTATTTGCTGTTAAAGTGACTTTTAAAAAACCATCATTGCTTTGTTCATCTACTAAAACGTGGTCTAATCTTTTTTTAGTTTCTTCTACTTTTTGTTGGGTTTCTTTAAGTTTACCCATCATTCCCATCACATCTCCAAACATTGTTAATAATTTATTTATTGATTAAAGAACAAAATTAGTAAATTGCATCTGAAAATCAATCTAAAAAACATGAAAAATAATCTATTTATTGTTGCATTATGCCTTATTTTTGCAACTTCTTGTAAAAAAAATAAAGAATCAAAAATGAGTCAGAACATTGCGCCTCCTATGGCAAAAGTAAAAGATACGATTTTAGAAAAACATGGTGATAAACGGAATGATCCCTATTATTGGTTAAATGACAGAGATAATCCAGAAGTCATTGATTATCTAACCAAAGAAAACGAATATTACGATAAAATTACAGCACATACAAAAGCTTTTCAAAAAGACTTGTTTGAAGAAATGAAGTCTAGAATTAAAGAAGATGATGTATCTGTTCCTTATTTTTACAACGGCTATTATTACATGACTCGTTTTGAAATTGGACAAGATTATCCAATATATTCTAGAAAAAAAGGGAGTTTAGATGCCAAAGAAGAAATCATCTTCAACTGCAATGAAATGGCTAAAGGTCATTCTTATTTCAGTTTAAGTGGATTGAGTGTAAGTGAAGATAACAAATGGGTTTCTTTTGGTATTGATTTAGTATCAAGAAGACAATATACGATCCAAGTCAAGAATTTGGAAACTAACGAGATTCTTCCTGAAAAGATATTAAATTGCAGTGGTGGTGCAACTTGGGCAAGTGATAATAAAACAATTTTTTATGTTCAAAATGACCAAAAAACATTGCGTTCAAATAAAATTTACCGTCATACCATAAATACTGATTCTTCAAAAGATGTTATGGTTTATGAAGAAAAGGACGATACATTTAATACGTTTGTTTATAAAGAAAAGTCAAAAAAATACTTAGTTATTGGTTCGTCGAGTACTTTGACTAATGAGTATCAAATAATTGAATCAGACAATCCAACAGGAAAATTTAGATATTTTCAAAAAAGAGTCCGTGGTTTAGAGTACAGCATTTCTCACTTTGGAGATAGTTTTTATATCGTTACAAATAAAGATAAAGCAACGAACTTTAAGTTGATGAAAACGAATGAAAACAATACTTTACAAGAAAATTGGACAGACGTTATTCCCCACAGAAAAGAAACTTTATTAGAAGGAATCGATATTTTTAAAGACTATTTAGTGGTTGAAGAACGTACAAATGGTTTGCATAAAATTCAAATTAGACCTTGGAATGGAGTAGGAGCCTACTATTTGCCATTTGAAAGTGAAACATACACGGCTTATACCACAACAAATCCTGATTTTGATACAGATATACTTCGCTATGGATATCAATCGCTTACAACGCCTTCTTCTGTAATAGATTTCAACATGAAAACCAAAGAGAAGAAAGTTTTGAAAGAACAAGAAGTTTTAGGAGGAAAATTTGATAAAAAGAATTATGTAGAAGAAAGAATTTGGGCTACAGCAAAAGATGGGACAAAAATTCCAATTTCATTAGTTTATAGAAAAGGAATCAAAAAAGATGGTGAAAATCCAGTTTTACAATATGCTTATGGCTCTTACGGCTATTCTATGGATGCTTATTTCTCAACTACTCGTTTAAGTCTTTTAGATAGAGGGTTTATTTATGCTATAGCACACATTAGAGGTGGAGAAGATTTAGGTAGAGAATGGTATGAAAACGGAAAATTATTAAAGAAAATGAATACATTCACTGATTTTGTGGATTGTTCAAAATATTTAATTAGCGAAAAATATACTTCATCAAAGCATTTATATGCAGAAGGTGGTTCAGCTGGTGGTTTACTAATGGGAGTTGTAGTAAATATCGCACCAGAATTGTACAATGGAGTCATCGCACAAGTCGCTTTTGTGGATGTGGTAACAACTATGTTAGACGAATCAATTCCATTAACCACTGGAGAATATGATGAATGGGGAAATCCGAATGAAAAGGAATATTATGACTACATGAAGTCTTATTCACCATATGACAACGTAAAAGCTCAAAATTATCCTAATATGTTAGTAACTACAGGTTTACATGACTCGCAAGTGCAGTATTGGGAACCCGCTAAATGGGTTGCAAAGTTACGAACAAAAAAAACTGATAAAAATATTTTACTATTAAACACTAACATGGATGCTGGACATGGTGGGGCTTCAGGACGTTTTGAACAACTAAAAGAGTTGGCAAAAGAGTTTAGTTTTCTATTAGATTTAGAAGGAATTGAAAAATAATAAAAAATTTTTATAAATTTGCAAGGTTTTAAGGTTATCAAAAAAATCTATAAAAGTTTACCTTGACTAACATAATATTTATGAAAGAACAAATAAACGCTTATAATAACGTTTTAGAACTTATAGGAAATACACCTCTTATAAAGCTTAACAGAATAGCAGAAAATTTAGAAGGAAATTTTTACGCAAAAGTAGAAGCCTTCAATCCTGGTCACTCAACAAAAGATAGAATCGCTTTATTCATTATTGAAGAAGCAGAAAAACAAGGGATTTTATCACCTGGAGATACTATTATAGAAACAACCACTGGTAATACAGGTTTTAGTTTGGCTATGGTAAGTATTATTAAAGGATATAACTGTATTCTAGCTGTAAGTTCAAAATCATCAAAAGATAAAATAGATATGCTACGCACTATGGGAGCAAAAGTCTATGTCTGTCCTGCTAATGTATCTGCAGATGATGAGCGTTCTTATTACAGTGTAGCAAAACGTTTGCACGAAGAAACAAAAGGTTCGGTTTATATCAATCAATATTTTAATCAATTGAATATTGATGCGCACTATAAATCAACTGGCCCAGAAATTTGGGAACAAACTAAAGGACAAATAACACATTTAGTGGCTTGTAGTGGTACTGGAGGAACTATCTCTGGAATAGCTAAGTATTTAAAAGAGAAAAACCCAAAGATTTCAATACTTGGTGTTGATGCTTTTGGTTCTGTATTAAAAAAATACCATGAAACTAAAGAATTTGACAATGACGAAATCTATCCATATAGAATTGAAGGATTAGGTAAAAACTTAATTCCAACGGCAACTGATTTTGATGTTATTGACAAATTTATGAAAGTAACTGATGAGGAAAGTGCTCATACTGCAAGAAAATTAGCTAAAACAGAAGGTCTTTTTGTAGGATATACATCTGGAGCTGCTTTTCAAGCGGTTAAACAATATGCTCAAGAAGGAGAGTTTACAGCTGATAGTAATGTTGTCATAATTTTTCCTGACCATGGATCTAGGTACATGAGTAAAGTATTTAGCGATGATTGGATGAGTGAGCAAGGCTTTTTTGACAGTGTAAACATTGAGCAACAACAGCAAATTGAGTTTATAAAATAATTTCTATTAAGATAAATAATAAAAAAAAAACTTCATCATGAAGGTTTTTTTTTATTGAAATAATATAGTATTACTGAATTATACCTTATTTTTGTAAAAACAATCAACTATGAATGTCGTTCAAAATAAAACTCAATTAGAAGAATATTTCCAAAAATACAGAAAAAATATTATTGGAATTAATCAACAATTTGAAACTCCTTTTGGAAAAAAGCCTATCATTTATACGGATTGGACAGCAAGTGGACGATTATACCGACCAATTGAAGAGAAAATAAGCAATGATTTTGGTCCTTTTGTGGCTAATACACATACTGAAACATCTGTTACAGGCAAAACTATGACTATTGCTTATCACAAAGCAAAAAACATCATAAAAAAGCACGTTAATGCCAATGAAGAGGATGTTCTAATTAATTTTGGAACTGGAATGACTGGTGTAGTTAATAAATTGCAACGAATTCTAGGATTAAGAATTCCTGAAAATTTAAAAGAATACACAATAATTCCAGATGCTATTAAACCTGTTGTATTTATTTCACATATGGAACATCATTCTAACCAGACTTCTTGGTTAGAAACTATTGCAGATGTAGTGATTATTCCGGCAGATAGTGAAGGTTTATTTTGTCTTAATGAATTTAAAAAATTATTAGATCAATATAAAGACAGAAGTTTTAAAATAGCTTCAATTACATCTTGTTCTAATGTTACTGGTATCAAAACACCTTATTATGAAGTGGCTAAATTAATACATCAAAATAATGGTGTTTGCTTTGTAGATTTTGCTTGTTCTGGACCTTATGTTGAAATAAACATGCATCCTGAAGATAAAGAATGTTATTTGGACGCTATTTTCTTCTCGCCACATAAATTTTTAGGAGGTCCTGGAACTTCTGGAGCGATGCTTTTTAATAAAAATTTATATAAAAACAATGTTCCCGATTGTCCTGGTGGAGGAACTGTTTCTTGGACAAATCCTTGGGGAGAACATAAATATATTGATAACATTGAAGATAGAGAAGATGGTGGAACTCCAGGTTTTCTTCAAGTTATTAAAACGGCTTTAGCTATACAGTTGAAAGAGCAAATGGGTATTCAAAATATTTTACAAAGAGAACATGAAATTGTAGATTACGTTTTTGAAAGCTTAGAAAATATCGAAAACATTACTATTCTAGCCAAAGACCAAAAAGAAAGATTAGGTGTGTTTTCATTTTATATTGATGACTTGCATTTTAATTTAGGTGTAAAATTGTTAAATGATAAATTTGGAATACAAACGCGTGGTGGTTGTAGTTGTGCAGGAACTTACGGACATTATTTATTACATGTTGACCAAGAAACATCAAACAATTTGGTTTGTCAAATAGCTTCTGGAGATTTAATTCAAAAACCAGGATGGATTAGAATGTCTATTCACCCAACAACTTCTACAGAAGAAATTCAAATGGTATGTGATAGTATTAAAGAATTAGCACAAAACCATAAAGAATGGGCAAAAGACTATACTTATAATTCAAAAACAAATGAATTTGATTTTAACGGAAAAGTAGTTTGTGATCGCGAATTAGTGGATGAATTGTTTAAGTTTTAATTTTGATAACTATAATTTTTTCCACCTTCTTGAATTTCAATTTTGATAATATCATCAAAAGGAATTTCTTTTCGAATGTTGGGTAAAAATCTTGATTGACTTCCTTTTAAAGTGTCATTTTCTAGAGTAACGGTATCAAAATAAAAAATATTTTTCTTTCCATTTTTTTTGGTAACTCGCATTTCTAATGAGGCAGAATTTCTAATAGTTAATGGATTATTGTTTTTGTCAATAGCATTAATCATCATAATATTATTAGTCATGTATTTTATGGTACCGTACGTCAAAGGATTATTTATAACTCTTTCTCTTTTTTGAATCGAATCAAATTTTGAAAATTGAGTTTTAAAACTTTCTGTAGGAATTATGTAAGTCGTACATGAATATATGGCAAATACTAAAGCCAATAAAATAATTTTTCGCATAATTTATCTTCTATGTTTCCAACGTTTATGTGTCCATAAATAAAATTCTGGCGCTTCATAAATTTGTTTTTCTACTCTACTTATATAATCATCAGTAATTTCAAAACGTTTGGTTTCTTTAGGATTTTCTGCCATTAATTCAAAAGTTCCTTCATAATAACCTCTTTTTATTTTCTTGGTTCTAAGAAATATGACATTCATATCATAACGTTTGGCTAAAAACTCAGCACCTGTATGAACAGGAGTTTCAATTCCCATAAATTTACACCAATGAAGTGCTTTATCCAGTTTTGGCGATTGATCACTAGCAAAACCATATAAGCTTAAAATTCCTTCTTCGTGATTTTTAGCAATTACTTCAGCTGTTTCCTTGGTGGAAATTAAGGAAGCCTTAAATTTTGAACGAATATCATGTACTAATCTATCAAAATATTTATTGGCTATTTTTTTATAAATACCATATCCTTTAAAAGAGATATAATTGTTCATAGAAACAACCCATTCATAACTAGCATAATGTGCGCACAAAAGAGCTATACTTTTCCCTCTTTTTTCTAAATCATAATAGACTTCTATGTTGGTAAATTTATACCGTTTCTCCAGCTCTTTTTTCGAAATTGAAAGTGTTTTAATCATTTCAAGAAACATATCACACATATGTTTGAAGAATTTTTTTTCAATGATATCTCTTTCTTCTTTTGATAAATGGGGCAATGCTAAGGCTAAATTTTCTCTAACAATTCTTTTTCTATATTTAATAATCCGATATACTATAAAGTATACAAAGTCTGATAATAAGTATAATAACCTAAAAGGCAATATAGAAATTAACCATAAAATAGGGTAGAAAATAATAAAAATTAATAACTGCATTCTTTAAAATTTTTACAAATATACTTATAAATTATAGTATAGCATTACATCAATTTTTTTACATTTACAAAAAACCAAATTAATGAATATAGTACTGATTATAATTATTGCTGCAAATGCAATTGTAAGTTTCAAGGGATTTAGCGATCAATTATTTTTTAGAAAACATGAGTTTCACATTGGAAGCATAAAGGCTGGAGAACAAATAAGAATGTTGACATCGGGCTTTCTTCATGTAGACATAGCGCATTTAGCTTTTAATATGTTGACCTTGTATTTTTTTGCACCTATAATCTTTAACCAATTTAATGATTTGTGGTTTTTATACATATATTTTGGAAGTTTAGTTGGAGGAAGTTTATTGACCTACTATTTTCACAAAGAGGAGTACAGTTATAGAGCTGTTGGTGCTTCTGGTGCAGTGACAGGAATAATATATAGTGCAATTCTTTTATATCCGGAAATGGATTTATACCTGTTTTTTATTCCAATTGGAATTCCAGGTTATATTTTTGGAATAGGTTATTTATTGTATTCAATTTACGGTATGAAAGCTAAACGAGACAATATTGGACATACTGCGCATTTTGGAGGGGCAATTACAGGTTATATAATCACTTTAGCAAAAGAACCTCATATGTTTGTTGATAACACTAAAATGGTGATTTTATTAGCTGTTCCAATAGTTATTCTTTTTTATTTACACAAAACAAATAAATTATAATATTGGCATACAATTTGAACTAGTACTAAAAAATAAATATCATGAAAAAAATAATATTGTTATTAGTTATGTCTACAAGTACACTTTTTGCTCAAGAAGCAAAGCAAATCCCACAAATTTCTGTTTCAGGTGAAGGAAAGATAAAAGTCGTTCCAGATGAAGCAATGGTCACAGTTTCTGTTGAAAATACTTCAAAAGAAGCTGCAGAAGCTAAAAAAGCAAATGATATTGTTGCTGATAAAGTTTTGAAGCTAATTAAAAGCAAAGGGATTGATGTAAAAGACTTTCAAACCCAACGCATGAACTTGTATCAAAACTATGATTACAATACAAAGAAGAAGAATTATGTAGCCAATCAAACGATAACTATTCATTTAAAAGATTTATCTAAATATGATGCTTTAATGATGGACTTGGTTGAAACTGGAATAAACGGAATTCAAGGAGTCGAATTTATGTCATCTAAAATTAAGGAATTAGAAAAACAAGCTCGTAAAAACGCTTTGTTAGATGCAAAAGCTAAAGCAGAAGATTATGTTTCGGTTTTAGTAGGACAAAAATTAGGAAAAGTAGTTTTGATTAGTGATAATTCTCAAACAAACTATCCACAACCTTTGTATAGAGGAGCAATGAAGACGATGGCAATAGAAAGCGATGCTTTTTCAAGAGAAACTTTAGCAGTTGGAGAAATTGAAATAGTTTCAAATGTATCAGTTACATTTGTTTTAGAATAAATTACTTAAATGATTTAAAATAAAAAAGCAACTCAATTGAGTTGCTTTTTTTGTGGGGAGAGCAGGATTCGAACCTGCGAAGTTTTCACAGCAGATTTACAGTCTGCCCTCGTTGGCCGCTTGAGTATCTCCCCGATCCCAGGCTTTAGTGCCCTAACGGTTGCAAATATAGAATAGTTTTTTATGTATACAAACATTTTTTAAAACAAAATTCAACTTATTTTATAAGCGTTTGAAAATGAAATAAATAAAAATTCCCATTGCATATAAATACAATGGGAATTTTATAAGTAGTTAGGTTCCTAAGGACTATTGAACTCCTAAAAGTTCTTTAACTTTTGCTTTTAATTCTTCTCCTCTTAAGTCTTTGGCCACAATTTTACCTGAAGCGTCTAATAAGAAAGTAGCTGGAATAGATTTTACATTATATTGTTCTGCTATAGGTTCTTTCCAATGTTTTAAATTTGAAATATGATTCCAAGTTAAACCATCTTTTGCAATAGCATCTTTCCATTTTTGACTATCTCCTTCTTTATCTAAAGAAACACCAATAATATTCAACCCTTTTTCATGTAATTCATTGTACATAGCTACTACATTAGGATTTTCTTGACGACATGGTCCACACCAAGAAGCCCAAAAATCAATTAAAGTAACTTTACCCATAGATTCTTTCAAAGAAATCATTTTTCCATCAGGAGATGGAGCAGAGAAATCAGGTGCAACACTTCCAATATTAACAGAAGTCATAGCATCTAACATTTTTTTAATGTTTTTACCGCTTTTAGTATCAACTATGCTTTTGTCTAATTTTTCATAAAACCCTTTAACCTCTTCTGGCGTAAGGTAATTTCTCATTAAGAAATTTTCTAATAATAAAGCAGAGATGAATGCATCAGGATTTTTTGTAATAAATGCTTTTGATTGAACATTCATATCATCTTGAAATTTATTGAAATCTTTCATCAAAACACTAACAGTTGCAGTATCTTGAGCTTGTTGAGCAGCCATCATTTTTTGTTGATTAGCTTCCTGAAATTTCATCATTTTTTTATAAATAACTTGCGATTCGTTATTGTATGATTGAAATATATCATTGTTTTTGGTTCCCCCAATTTTTGAGTTTTGTATAGTATCTTTGTTAAATTCAACAGAAATAGCACCATTTTCAAGAACCATTGGTACAGATCCGTTTAAAGTTTCAATTCTAACGAAAGCTAATTCGATACCTTCTTTTAATTTTCCGTCAAATTTGAATTTTTCACTTTCAACGACTGCAGTATCTAAAGTAACTGGTCCAGTTTCATTTTGAGTTTCTAAGTAAACTTTTTTACCGTTTTCAACTCCTTTTGCTAATCCAGCTATCTCATAACCATCTTTTTTACAAGACATTACTGATAATGCAGCAAATGCTATTAATGCGATTT
>NZ_CAXBFR010000035.1:0-24549 GCF_963975005.1 uncultured Flavobacterium sp. | reverse complement strand
TATCACATGCAGATACTACTTCATTTGGTAATGATGAACTTGTTGTGATAGTTAAGTTTAAAGTACTAGTTACACAATTTGTTGTCGAAGTATATGTTCCACCAGTTGTATAAGTCGTTCCATTTGCAGCCCAAGTATATGTATCACATGCAGATACTACTTCATTTGGTAATGATGAACTTGTTGTGATAGTTAAATTTAAAGTTTCTGTATTACAACCAGTAACTGATGAATAAACACCAGATGTTGTATACGTTACTCCATTTTCAGCCCAAGTATATGAATCACAAACTGATATCGAAGTACTATTTGATGTTAATGCATTAACAGTAACATTTGCAGTTGTTGTTCTAAAACATCCTAGAGAAGTTGTAGCAGTAATAGTATACGTAGTTGCAGCTGCAGCCGTTGAAGATTTAAAATAAACTGTTGTTGCACTTGAATTAGCTACATAAGCTACAGTTGCTGCAGCATCAGTATATAAATCATTTACTGGTGACCATGTAGTTAAAGTTGACTCAATAGTAGATATTCTAAGATTAGGTCTAGTCAATGAAGATGAAGGAGCAGTTGTATTTGAACAAACATCAGCAGTACTATCTTGCGAACGATATAAATTCAAACCTGTTGCAACTGTTGAAGATTCTACAGATATAGAATTTGTAGAAGCTCCACCACCATTGTTATTATTAAAACAAGTCTCAATTAATAAATTAGAAGTTCCATCCCAATTTAATGGTGTTGTTAAAATAAAATCTAAGTTTCCTGAACCAGTACTTGGAGTATAGTTTACAGGTGCTAAAACTACATTTGTAGCCCCAGAAATAAAACTTGAACCTAAAGTTGTATCAGATACAAAACCTGCATTAATTGTAAAGTTATTTAACACTAAAGGTGTTCCTGAAAGTGCTACAAATCCAATTGTATTAATGTTTTGTCCAGCTACCATTCCCAAAGCTGTTAATTCTGAAGCAGTATATAAAGCTTGAGTTTTTGAACCACCATAAAATCCTCTGAAAGGTGTAGAAGTCGTATTTGTTGAAATTCCAGAACCTACTTTTCCTTCAACTCCTAAAGTTCCTCCAGTAACAATTAAACTTTGAATTGCATCAACACAAACAGTTGCATCAGCAACAGTCATTATTGAAGGTCTAGGGTTTACAGTAACAGTAAAGTTTGCCGTTGTAGAACATAAACTGCCACTTGTTTGAGTAGCTGTTAAGGTGTACAAAGTTGTAACACTTGGATTAAATGACCAACCAGTTACTTCATTACCTGTTACTCCAGTTGCTGGTGACCAAACATAAGTGTTATAATCACCAACCATAGATGTTAAAGTAACAGCACTCGAAGAGTCTGATTCACATATTGCAGTTGTTGAAGCACTTAAAGTTAAAGCTGGTGCAGTTGTTACTGTAGCTAAAACAGGTACTCTTATAGAAGAACAAGCAATTTGACCGTTAAAAATAACATTCGGTCTTGTGTTACTAGGAGTTGCTGCAGGACTAGAAGTATAATAACTTGAGTTATTTGTACTAGAATATCCATGAACTACAGTGTTTGTAGTAGTAGTTGTAACATAAGTAGTACTGTTTGAAGAGCCATATTGACCAAGTTCTCTTATATCTATTATAATATTTGATACACCATCCCAATTATAAGGTGTAGTCAATGTTATTGTATTTAATCCTAAAGTTGGAGTGTAATTTACAGGTCCAAAATGAGAACTAAGTCCAGTTGTTGTAAAAGTTGATAATGCCGAATTAGATGAAGTACCTATGCTTACTGAAAAATTATTTACTGTTGCAGGGCTCGGTAATGAAGCAATATTAAAAGTTATTGAATTTATGTTTCCACCATTTAAACCAGCAGCTTGTAGCTCAGTTGCTGTAAATACCATTTGTTTCCATCCTTGATACCAATAGTTACAAAATATACTGTTTTGTGAAGTTGAACTAGTTAAAGCAGTACCGTTTCCTAAAGTTAAATTTCCAGGTGTAGCAGTATTAGCACTTGCGTAATAAGTAGTAGTAGCTGAAATACTAGGTGTAGTAAAGTTATTTCCAGAACCTAATAAAGATCCACCTGTTTGAGCTGTATACCAATTAACTGAAGCACCTGTGTTTGGTGTTGCAACTAAATCAACAGTCCCAGTTCCACATCTTATACCAGGTGTTGTAGCTGTTATACTATTTGAGAAATTAACTTGAACAGCAACTGAAGTTCCTGTAGAAGGACCAGCTGAACAAGTTACATCACAAATATAATATGTAGCTACTGTAGGAATAATAGTTAATGAAGAGTTTGTTGCTCCTGGTATAGTTGAATATGTAGTACCATCTGTAGAAGATTTCCACTGATAAGTTACTCCCGAACCATTCGTTATATTTTGTAAACTTAATGTAACACTTTCTCCAAAACAAATTGAACTAGAAGAAGCGATTGTGTTTCCTGGTACAGGAGTGCCAGTACAAGCGTTTGAATTAGCAAAAGATAAAAACCCTGTATAGCTTGAACTAGTTACTGTAAAGTCAGATTGAACTGTGTTAGGTGTGCCAGCAGCATAAGTAGCAACACTTCCAAAAGCAGATGAATAAGCTCCCGCAGCACTAGGTGCTTGAACTGGAATGTTAGTTGAGGCAATAGTTGCATCCGCTAAACGAACATTAATATCTGTAAATGTTCCAGAAGTAGTAATTGCTTCCCATCTTCTAGTTGTAGATAATCCAATAATAGATGGATCAGACGTGCCAACGTTTGAAGAAAATGCTTCTGCTTTAAACTTAGAAGCAGAAGTAGTTGCTGGTGCTAACCAAATTGGAGCATATACTCCTGCTTTTCCAACAGGATATAAGACATAATTTGTACTAGCATTTGCATCACTAATTGTTCTTACAATTGGGCCATTAACATAAGAAGTCGCTGAGCCTCCGGTTAATAAACCTGCAGTAGTAGCTGAGCCATGTATTACATGATTTGCTAATGTAGAAGTTACTATACCATTAGTTAAGGTTAATCCATTTAAAACTTCAATAGTACCTCCTGAAATAGTTAAACCATTTGTATTATCTAAAGTTACATTATTAATACTTCTTGTGGGTGGAACTTCAAAACCTGTTGTTCTAGGTGTTGTTTCTCCCAAGTATAAAATTGTATATGTACCTGTTCCGAGATTAAATATAGGTAAAACATCAAAATTACCTCCAGAATTTGTGTTGCCAGCTGTACCAATTTGAACTGCAGCTCCTAGAGCTAAACCTGTTCCGATAGTAATATTAGATGAACCTGTAACTAATCCTGTAAATAAATTTACCCTTTGTGTTAACACTGGAGTTGAAATTGTTAAACCTGATGGATTTGAGACACCAAAAGAGGATATTCTTCCAGTAAAAGTTCCACTACCTGACAATGTTTGAGGTGTTGTAGTTCCTATAAAGTTTAAAGCTGAATTAATAGTAGTAGTTTCTGAACTTAAAGCAGAACCGTCATTTATCATGTTCCCTTCGTTTTGTAATATAGATTGATTAAAATCTAATGTAGCTCCAGGTGCAACGATAGTATTACCTTTTACAATTACTCCTCCACCAGATGCACTTCCTACTTCAAAAATCCCTGCATTTATTATTAAATTTCCGTTTATAGTAACTAAACCAGAAGTTTTTGCTCTAAAACGGCCTGTTCCAGTACTATTAATTGTTAAGTTTCCTTGAATTGTTCTAACGTTTGAAGTAAAAGCACTTAGTGTAGATGTAGATAAAGTGTTATTTATTATTAGGTTTCCAAGACTAGTAGATCCAGAAGTTAAAGATGTTCCAGTTGTATTTCCGTTTAATGTTGCTGTAGCGGTTAGTTGCCAAGTAGCAGTTGGAATGTAATTAACTGTTGTACTATTTGAATGTGTAAAGTTACTTCCATTTTCAAATAATAAACTAGTTGCATTTCCAGTTATACAGCCTGAACTTGAGTTTAGATTACTAGTAATGTTTCCAGTAGAATTTACTGTTACCAATGTTCCTGTCCCACCAGTTGTATTTATAGTATTTGATGTCGAACCATTTGCAATATAAATTCCTGCTAAAACTCCAGTGTTTCCTGATCCAGCAAAAGCAAAAGCTACTGCATTTGTAGCCGAATTAAGATTTAATGTACTTCCATTTTCTAAAACAAAATCTTCATTTGGACCACCAGAAATAGTAATTGTTCTCGTAGTTGTAGCACTTGAGGTTAAAGTAAGATTGGTATTGCTGGTAATTTTTATCTGTCCAACAGTAAAACTTACTCTGTCTATAATTATTGACAATGTACCACCTGGAGTAGTCTCGGCTCCGTCAATAATATATACATCCGAAGTTGCCCATGCAGTTGGTGCAGAACCAGTTCCGTCAGCTGAAGTATTCCAATTAGAGAATATATCCCAATTTGTACCAGTTAAACCAGTCCAATAATAAGTAGCTCCGCTAAGAGTAGTTTGATTCCCAGTAATTCCAGTAGAAAACCCAGCTTCTACTGCTGCTGCTACTTTGTAATAATAAGTAGTTCCAGCACTTAATCCAGTTTGCACTGATGTGTAAGCAGTTCCAGTTCCAATAGATGTAGTGGAAGCTACGGTAGTTGTTGAAACGTTTTGTGTGAAAGTAGCATCGGTTGCTCTTGTAATTATAAATGAACTTTCATTGGTCGCGTTGTCATTCCAATTTAAAGTGGTGGCATTTGCAGTAACTGCAGAAAATGTTAAACTAGTAACATCTCCCGTAACAATTGATGGTGGTGTAAATCGATATACTGTTCTACTTCCATTTGTTGTCGAATGTAAATTTGTAACATTTGTTGCGGCAGCATACATATTCGCTGTAATCGCAGTATAACTGACAGTATTGGTACTTGTAGTTACACCAGCAACTTGATTTGCGGCAGCACCAACTGAGAATCCTGTAGTAAAACCAGAAGAATAAGTTGATGATCCTACCGGCATTGCTCCATAAACATATTCTACAACTCCTGTTGTTTCATATAATCTTACCTGAAAAGTGGCAGGACTTGCAGTATTTAGCCAATACAAATAAGAAACCCATTGCACTACCAAACATCTGTTTGGTGCGGTACCTACTAATTTACTAGTAACTCCACCACCATCTGCTGCAGAAGCGGTTATGGCATCTGAAGAAATGGCAGATAATTTCGGTAAAGTAACCGAACCACCACTAGTAACATAGGTAGAACCAGAAACTGCTGTTCCTCCAAGTTGCATTACTCCATTTGCAGATACTGAAAATTGTGTAAAATTGGCACCATAAAAAATATAGTTAAAACCTATATTAGTAATCGGAGAAACTCCTTGATCACTTGCGGCAGCAACTAACGCGGTTGCTCCTGTAGACATATCCACAGAATTTCCATTAGCATCTAATGCCAAAGAACCTGTTGTGTTTGTACTAAAAGCATAATTCGCCGTAGACTGCGCTTGAGTAAAAACAAAAGAAAACAAAGTAACAGCCACTACTAAAAGCAAATGTAAATTTCGTTTTTTTGAGGTGTACGAGATAACTTCTCTTATTGAAGAAATTGTTGAACTAGAAAGTAGCCTAGTTGCAACTGAATCGTAATTTTTTGTCATATTTGATTAATATTAGTATATATCACAAATGTAATGTTAAATTAATTTCAAATTAATAATGCTAAAAATATATTTCAAGCAATCTAAAAAGTCAATAATTTCGAACTTTTTGAAAAATAAAAACACATTTTTTTAGAGAAAAGCAAAATATTTTAGTAAGAAAATACTCTTTTATTTATTTGCTTACATATGCTTTTATTTCAATTATTAAAAAAGGTCTTAATTTGAAAAGAATTTTAAGTCAAGAATTGCTTTATAGTGTTTTATTTTCATAGGAGTTTACCATTTTTTTTAGAAACGATTGTTTGAACTCTTACTAAAAACTTTTAATAGAAGTGAGCTCGCAAAGCCATATATTGTGGTTTTTTTATTTAAAATAAAATATTTATTTGAACAACAAATAACCTCCAAATAAAAAATCCATTTACTCAATAAAGAATAAATGGATTTTAATGCTATCTAGAGCAGGTTTTTGAAACTTGTTAGTTTGTTATTTGCTTAATTCCACAAAATATTTATAAAATAATGGAATCGTTTCAATGCATTTTAAATAATTAAAAACCCCAAAATGTTCATTTGGTGAATGAATGGCATCTGAATCTAAACCAAAGCCCATTAATATTGTTTTTGATTTTAATTCTTTTTCGAATAAGGCTACAATTGGAATACTGCCTCCAGAACGAACAGGAATAGCAGGTTTTCCAAACGTTTCTGTATAAGCCATGTTTGCTGCTTTATAACCAATGCTGTCAATTGGTGTTACGTATCCTTGTCCACCATGATGAGGTGTTACAGTTACCGTTACAGATTTTGGAGCAATGCTTTCAAAATGATTTTTAAATAATTCTGTGATTTCTTGCCAATCTTGGTTTGGAACTAAGCGCATAGATATTTTTGCGAAGGCTTTACTTGCGATAACTGTTTTTGCACCTTCACCAGTATAGCCACCCCAAATTCCGTTTACATCTAAAGTTGGACGGATTGAGTTTCTTTCGTTTGTAGTATAACCAGCTTCTCCATAAACCTCATCAATGTCTAATGCTTTTTTATAATTTTCTAATAAAAAAGGAGCTTTTGCCATTTCAGCTCTTTCTTCTAGTGACAATTCTTCAACTTTATCATAAAAGCCTGGAATTGTAATGTGATTGTTTTCATCATGAAGCGAAGCAATCATTTTTGTCAAAATATTTATTGGATTAGCAACTGCACCACCATATAAACCAGAGTGTAAATCACGATTTGGACCAGTAACACAAACTTCAACATAACTTAAACCACGTAAACCAGTTGTGATTGATGGTTGATCGTTTGAAATCATACCTGTATCAGAAATTAAGATTACATTATTGGCTAATTTTTCTTGATTACGTTCTACGAACCAACTTAAACTTTTTGAACCAACTTCTTCTTCACCTTCAATCATGAATTTTACATTACAAGGCAAACAATCATTAGCAATCATATATTCAAATGCTTTAACGTGCATGTACATTTGACCTTTGTCATCACAAGCGCCACGAGCAAAAATAGCTCCTTCAGGATGAATTTCTGTAGTTTTTATTACAGGTTCAAATGGAGGCGAAGTCCATAATTCGATTGGATCTGGTGGCTGCACATCATAATGACCATAAACTAAAATTGTTGGTAAAGATTTGTCGATTATTTTTTCACCGTATACAATTGGATAACCTGGAGTTTCACACATTTCTACGAAGTCACAACCTGCTTTTTCTAGACTAGCTTTAACCACATCGGCTGTTGCGATAACATCGTGAGAATAAGCACTATCTGCACTTACTGATGGAATTTTTAGTAGTTCGATTAATTCGTTTAGAAAGCGTTCTTTGTTTTCTTGAACGTATTGTTTTATGTTGTTCATTTTGAGGTTTTAATGATAATGTCAAAAATACAAAAAAATAGATGGTAAAAAAATTTACATTTCTTAATTTATATATAAGAATTATTTTTATATTTGCACCCTCATAATACGAGAAACCAATATTCGCGGGTATGGTGAAATTGGTAGACACGCCAGACTTAGGATCTGGTGCCGCAAGGTGTGAAGGTTCGAGTCCTTTTACCCGCACAGAATAAAGCCTTAATCTATTGTAAATCAATATATTAAGGCTTTTTTATTTTTATATCCCCCTAATATTCCCCCGAATGTGTTTTTATTTTCTTTTTTAACTACTTTTAATTAATATTAATTTTATTATTCACAACAATATATATATATATGACTATGGCGGTAAGGAATTTATACCAAAAATATTATGATGACGTAGATTATGAACTTTTAGATCATAAAAATAGTTTTCAAAAATATTCCGAAATTGAAATGAAAAGGTTATTTATTTTTAATGGAATTTATATTCAATTACACACACCATTTATTATAAAGAATCCATATCCAAATACTTTCTGGAAGTTAAAATATGTTCCTGAGAATAAATTTATGTTTGGAAATTTATTTTTCCTGGATAATAAAATCTACGAACTAAACCCTAAATTGTTATTTAATATATGTAATGAAATAATAGATAATGCCACTGATTATTTTGACTTTAATTTAGAAAGGCTTAAACAAGAGATAGATTTTGAATTTTCAATAAGACTTCCAGATGAAAAATTAGAATTTTATAAATCTAAAAGAATAAAACTTTTAGAGGATTTTGATGCATTTAAGAAAGACAAATTTGAGTGGGTGAATTCTTTAATCAATCCGAATTTATATCAGTACGATGATTTATTAGTTCGTCTAGAATATGCATTATTTGAATTTGTTGAAGAGCTGAATGATTATATTTTTAATCACAGTATAGAAAATTTAACAGTTTGTGTACGATATAGAGAAACTTATAATTTTCATAATTTGATTTTATATTTAAACGAACGTATTAAGGGTGGTATGGCAATTTCTTCTAAAAAAGAAAATGAAGTAACCTACACCCGCAATAATATTTTTAAAGATAATGAAAGCCAAAAACTTTTTGAGTATATTATTAAAAATTGGGAAGAAGAAGCTGATACTTCATTTTACAGTATGCTTTTTAAATACCTCCAAAAAAAAAATAAAATTTGGCAAGCCGACAAAGATAGTAAAGTATATAGGGTTTTTATTATGGAAACCTACAATTTAGTATCATTTAAAAGAATTCAAGAAGAAACTTCTGATAAAGAGAATACTGTATGGAAAAAGAATTTTGTAATCTTTAATTCTTTAACTGAAAAATTTACTCAGCAATCTGAGTAAAAAATTTGAGTAAAACTGAGTAAATTTTATTTTTAACGAATATTAATCTTTGTTCCATCAAACATTAATAGATGGAAAAATTTATTCAAATCAAAATCGAAAACTCTGATGATTTCAAAAATGAAATCATCAGAGGTGTTGTTGACCAAATCAAGGATTTAGGTTTTAGCAACCAAAAAGTAGCAGAGAACAAAGAGGATTTAGTTCCTCGAATCGAAACTGCAAAAAAACTAAACATTTCTTTAGTAAAACTTTGGCAACTTACCAAAGATAATTTACTGCCAGTTTATAAAATTGGTGGAAAAGTTCTTTACAAAAGATGTGATATTACAGAATTTATTAACTCTCAAAATAAATTCTAGCCATGCAAACAACATTTAATAAAAACCCTCAACTTATTTTAGATGATGTAAATCATAATTTATTGGATATAAAATCAGCAAATGACACATTACAACTTGATTTTAGTAGAAATGAATATATTTATTCTTATTGTGAAAAAGTAGAGGAAAAGTTGAGAATTACTATCGGTTTAATTAATAGAATAAATTTTGCAATGCCATTTGTCATCGCAACCGAAACAAATCGACTTTTTAAAGATGATGAAAATTTGTCAAAAGTTCTTATTGAGATTTTAAATACAAAAAGAACTTATAATTCATGCTCTGCATTTCTAAAATTAGGAGTATGAAAAAAGACATTAAACAATATATAAGAGTCGGAATTGATTATTATAAAGAAACTACAATTCCAATGACAGGAGAAGACATAAAGGTCTTAAGAAAGTGGAATAAACAAACTATTGTTGATGATTTTGGAAAAGATGTACTTACCAAAATTGAAAAGTTTGACGGTTTTTGTTTTATTCCAGCTCACAATGATTTTCAAAAGATAATTAACGGTTTTTATAACAAATACGAACCAATTTCATATCAATTGAATTCGGAAGGAAATTGGGATAAAATCGAAAATTTGCTTAGACATATTTTTAATGAACAGTATGATTTAGGACTTGATTATTTAACAATATTGTGGAAATTACCAACACAAGTTCTACCTATATTTTGTTTAGTAAGTGAAGAACGAAATACTGGAAAAACTACATTTTTAAACCTATTAAAATCCATTTTTGAGGGAAACATGACTTTAAATACAAATGAGGATTTCAGAAGTAGGTTTAATAGTGATTGGGCTGGAAAACTAATTGTTGCAATTGACGAGGTATTATTAGATAAAAAAGATGATAGTGAACGTATAAAAAATTTATCTACTGCAAAGTATTACAAAGCTGAATCTAAAGGTAAGGACAAAGAAGAAGTTGAGTTTTTTGGAAAATTCATATTGTGTTCCAATAATGAAGAAAATTTCGTAAAAATTGATTCTAATGAAATTCGTTATTGGGTTAGAAAAGTACCAACATTAGGAAACAGTATCGACCCAAATTTGTTAGATGAATTAATAACAGAAATTCCTGCATTTGCCTATTTTTTAAATACAAGAGAAATTAAAGCAAAGAAAACTACTAGAATGTGGTTTACAAAGGAACAAATTCATACTGAAGCATTAGATGTATTAATAACTGGCAATAGAACTTCCATTGAAAAAGAATTAGAAGAAATGCTAAAAGATGAATTTGCCGTTTTTGAAGTTAATGCCTTGTGTTATACTCTAAATAATATTATTGCAATGCTTAAAAATAGAGGTGTAAATACTTCTAGCGGTTATGTTGCAACTATATTGAAAGATAAATATAATATGAATTATAAAAACTCAAGTTATAAGTGGTATCGTTCTGAAATTTATAGCGCCTCGAGTTCAATGGCAGATGGTTTTACAACAGAAAAAGGTAGATATTACACTTTTGAACGTAGTGAATTTGCAAATTAATGTTGAATTGTTGAATTTCTTATTTAAACTCTTGTAAAATAAAGGTTTAAGCGTTCAACTTTGTTTCAACAAGTAATCAACAACACAAATACTAGTCAGTTGTTGTTTTTTACTTAATTTCAATTGTTGATTTACTGTTGCTTAATTGTTGATAGGTTAATGTGTTGATATTTAGTATATAAAGTACTATTTTCAACAAATCAACACTAAAAGTCATATTATGTACATCAAAGAAATCATTCAAATCGAAAACATAACAGTTGAAGAATTAAAAAATGAGTTAATCATAGAATTTAAACAGTTGCTTAAATCCTTTTTGGAGCAACAAGAAAAAGCAGATGAATTATTAACAAGACAGGAAACAGCTAATATTTTAAAAGTTTCGCTTGTTACTCTTTGGGATTGGACAAAGAAAGATGTTCTGCCTGCTTATAGAATTGGTTATAAGGTGAGATATAAAAAAAGTGAAGTATTAGAATCTCTCAAAAAAATAAATAGGTTTAAATAATAGTTGCAACGAAAACTAAAATACCGTTGCAATTTATTGCAATCCTACTGATGATGTGTATTTTTTCTATATTTAAGTTAAATATTTTATGATTTTAGCTCACAACTCATTGCAGCTTTTGTGCATAACTTCCTATGAATGTGTAAAACTTAAAATAGTAATTACATTCTAATTATACTACTTTAGTAAATTATTATTGAAAGTTATTGCAATGGCATTATATCAGAAATCTGTTCTAAAAAAATATATTACTCTACTTGATAAATCTAAAGTTGACAAAGCATATAAGAAATATGCTAATCACTTTTTAAATCCTACTATACAAGAAAACATTAGAAATTCTAAAGAAGAAGAATATCAAGGTATTTTCTTGACGGATTTATTTGTGAATGTTTTAGATTACACTTTAAAGCCTAATGCCAACTTTAATTTAGTTGCAGAATATAAAAATCAAACCAACTCTCGTAAGGCAGATGGTGCAATATTATTTGACAATAAAGCAACTGGTGTTATAGAGTTAAAGGGAACTAATACAAAAGATTTAGAAAGCATACGTAAACAAGCTTTTGATTACAAAGCCAATCAAAAAGAATGTGTTTATGTAATTACTTCTAACTATGAAAAATTACGTTTTTATATAAATGATGCAACTGAATTTGAAGAGTTTAATTTATTTGAATTAACAAAAGAACAATTCGAACTATTGTATTTATGTTTACACAAAGAACATATTGAAAACAACATTCCTTTAAAAATAAAAGAAGCTTCTTTATTAGAAGAAGAACAAATTACAAAGAAATTTTACAAAGATTATTCTCTTTTTAAACGAGAATTATATCGTGATTTAGTAAAACGAAACACTAAACGCATAAAAAGTAATTTAAGTAAAATTAGTACTGATACTAACGAAGCTGATTTAGATGAAGAAACTAAAGCTGATTTATTAAAATTAGAAAAAAACGTAAAACTAAATCTATTCAAAAAATCACAAAAACTTATTGATAGATTCTTATTTGTATTCTTTGCAGAAGATAGAGGATTATTACCACCAAATAGTACATTACAAATTCTAAACAAATGGGAAGCTGATGTAGATTTTGGTGATGATAGGCCGCTTTACGACATGTTTAAGCAATACTTTAAGTTTTTAGACATTGGAAGACAAGGAACAACAAATAGAGCAGAAATATACGCTTATAATGGTGGTTTGTTTAAAGAGGATGTTGTTTTAGATCAATTAGAAATTGATAATGATTTATTGTACAATCATACAAAAGCATTAGCTGCTTACGATTTTGAAAGCCAAGTAGATGTTAATATTCTAGGACATATTTTTGAAAACTCACTCAACGAAATTGAAAGTGTAAATGCAGAAATTGAAGGTGGTGACTTTGACAAACAAAAAAGTAAACGTAAAAAAGACGGTGTTTTTTATACTCCTAAATACATTACAAAATACATAGTAGAAAATACTATTGGTAAACTTTGTGAAGAAAAGAAAAACGAATTAGGTTTTAAAGAAGAAGAATATTTTAAAGGTAGAAAAAACCGCCAACAAGCTACTATTATTAAGTTAGTTGAAATACTAGGTACTTATAGAGATTGGTTGTTGCAATTAACCATTTGCGACCCCGCTTGTGGTAGTGGTGCTTTCTTAAACCAAGCGTTAGATTTCTTAATTAAAGAACACAATTATATAGATGAACTAAAAGCAAAAATTTTAGGGGGTGGTTTAGTGTTTAGCGATATAGAAAATACCATTTTAGAAAACAATATTTACGGAGTAGATTTAAACGAAGAAAGTGTAGAAATTGCCAAACTATCATTATGGTTGCGAACTGCACAACCTCGTAGAAAACTAAACAACCTAAACAGCAACATTAAGTGTGGAAATAGTTTAATAGATAGTAAAACAGTTGCAGGAGATAAAGCTTTTAATTGGCAAGAACAATTTCCTACTGTATTTGCAAAAGGTGGTTTTGATGTGATTATAGGAAATCCTCCTTGGGGTGCAAAATTAGATGACTCATCAAATAATTATTTAATAAAAAATTACCCTCTAGTTCCTACAAAAATTAAAGATAGCTATCTGTATTTTATGTTATTGAGTATAAAAAAAATAAAGCCACACAAAGGGTTATTAGGTTTTATTGTTCCAAATACTTGGTTGCTTATTAACAATGCTTCAGATTTCAGAAAGTATATACTTAATTTTGATATTAATCAAATTATTGATCATGGTGATAATGTATTTAGTGATGCAATTGTTGAAAGTTCAACATTAATTTTAAAAAATGACAAAACAATTAATAACAAAGTATTAACTATAAAACAAAGAAACGGTAAAGATATCATTAATCACGTTGTAGATAAAAGTATGTGGTTA
Organism: uncultured Flavobacterium sp.; assembly: GCF_963975005.1. Classification (GTDB taxonomy): domain Bacteria; phylum Bacteroidota; class Bacteroidia; order Flavobacteriales; family Flavobacteriaceae; genus Flavobacterium. The sequence continues at coordinate 10,901 of NZ_CAXBFR010000035.1, read as the reverse complement.
AATGATAATTTACATAGAATTGTAGTCGAATTAAAAGCTGAAAATTATGAGCTAATTAACAAACTTGAAGCAATTTCTAAACCTTTTGAAAACTCAAGTGAAATTATTTTTGGTATAAAACCATATCAAGTAGGTCATGGTACACCCGAACAAACTAGGGAAATGTTAAATCAAAGAATTTATCACTCCAACACTAAAATTGATGATAAATGGTTTCCATTAGTTACAGGAACAGATGTTAATAGATATAATCTTTGCTTTGAAGATGAATATGTTAATTATGGAAAGAATTTAATGTATCCATCTAATGAAATTAAAATAAATTCCAAAAAAATATTATTACGTAGAACAAGTCATGATTTGAGGGCAGTATTAGATAAAGATAAATTTTATCCTCAAAACTCTTTATTCATTATTACAAGTAAACTTTCATTAGAGTATTTAATGTGCTTATTAAATTCAAAATTATTTGATTTTATATATAAGTCAAAATGCCCTCAAGTTGGAAAAGTATTTGCAGAAGTGAAGCCGAGTATAATAAAATCTCTACCAATAATAGAAATTGGTAATGACTTTCAACACAACTTTGAAAAAATAGCAAATATTATGCTGTTTGTAAATGTAGAATTACAAGAAAAAAGCACAAAATTCACAAAATACTTACAATCACAATTTGCCATAGAAAAACTAACTAAAAAGTTAGAAAACTGGTACGATTTAGACTTTGGAGATTTTATAAAAGAAATAAACAAAGCTATTAAACTAACTAATAAAGAGCGTGTTAAAAACGAGTTGCAACCCATAAAAGAACTAACCAAACTAGACGAAATGGATTGGATGGATGTTTTTGAAACCAAAAAAGCAGAAGCTCAAAACTTAAAACAACAAATCGTTGTAACGGACAAAGAAATTGATTCAATGGTTTATGAATTGTATGGGTTGACGGAAGAGGAAATTACAATTGTTGAAAATAGTTAGATATGGGAAAGAAGAAAAAAAACAAAAAGAAGTTTGTTGAAAATATTGAATTATACAAAGAGTTTTATTTTTTTGAAATAAATAGAAAGCACGAATTAAATAATGCGATTAATCTACCAATATTGGTTTTAACTTTAATTTTTTCAATAAATTTTTATCTACTAAATCAAGAATTGTCCGAAAAAATTGTTTGCGTTGTGAAACTATTAACGTTTATTTCATTTCTGTCAATAACTTTTTCTATTTATTTTTTAATTTCTTCATTTTCAAATTTTGCAAAAAGTCATAGCTATTTAGAATTAGCTAATATGTCAGAAGTATTAAGTTTTGATGAAGCTCATAAAGACAGTGTTTTTGAATTTCAAAAATTTTTGAAGGAAGAATTTGCGAAATGCTCAAGTCATAATTTTACAATAAATAAAAATAGAACAGAAGATTTAGCAAATTCAAAAAAAGGAATTTTCATAAGTCTAATTAGTACCTTTATTTTTTCAATAGTGTATCTAGTATCAATTTTAAATTAATAGTTATGAGTAATAAAAAAGAAGAGTCTAAGAAAACAAAAACTGAAACACCTAAATCTGAAGTTAAAATAGAAAGACCTCAAAGTGTATTGATTAAAAACAGCATGCAAATTAAGAAAAAATAAGAAAAATTATATATTGCTTAATTAATTTTAGAACATGAAATAATTAATTTATGCTTTAGTAAATAAGTTGACAGTTCATGAAATTACAAGGTAAAAAAAAAGATAATGAATAGACTTATATTAATAGGAAATGGCTTTGATTTAGCACATAATTTAAAAACAAGTTATAGTGATTTTTTATGTTGGTATATAAATGATGTCCTTGAGAGTTTTTTTAAAGATAACTCCCATAAAGATTTATTAGTAGAAATTAATAGTTATGGCTCAATAAATCAAAAGTTTAAAAAACCTATAAATTTGGAAGAAACGCTAAAGTTGTTTTCCAATATAATAAAACAAAGTGGTAAAAATGGATTAACATTTAAATATAGAAGCAACTTCTTTAAAGAAATTGTTGATAGAGCAAATCAAGATATTAAATGGGTAGATTTTGAAAATCATTATTTTAGTTATTTAAAAAGATATGCAAATGCAGCTAATTATAAAATTGAATTAATTAGAGATTTCAATGATGAGTTTGAATTTATAAAATCCAAACTACATAATTATCTAATATCAGTTGAAGAAGGGGTATTAGTACAAAATCCGTCTAAATTTGATAATTTAATAACAAATAAATACCTTAAAAAAGATTTCACTATTATAGATATTGAGAAAGAAAAAAGACCTGAAAATATTTATGTTTTGAATTTCAATTATACTTCAATATTTCAATCTTATTTACCAAGTATTGATGAAATAATTCCAACACGAATCAATCATATTCATGGTGTTTTAAATGAACCAAAAAAGCCAATTATTTTTGGATTCGGAGATGAACATGACACTGATTATTTGAGTTTTGAAGACAAAAAAAACAATGAACTTTTTAAACATATAAAATCTTTTCAATATTCAAAAACATCTAATTACCAGGATTTAATCCGTTTTATAAATTCTAATAATTTTCAAGTTTATATTATAGGTCACTCATGTGGGTTGTCTGATAGGACAATGCTAAAAGAAATTTTTGAACATGACAACTGTAAGTCAATTAAAATCTATTATTATAAATGGGGTAAAGAAAGTCACGAAAATGATTATATTGAAAAAACATATGAAATTTCAAGACACTTTACTAATAAAGGAATGATGCGTAAAAAAGTTGTCCCATTTGACAATTCAGATCCACTTTTTTAATATAATTACATAAGTAAAACTGAAATTCAAATTATTTACTCAATTTTAAAACAGATAACTCCAAACTTACATGAGAGTATCCAAAAGTATGACAAAAGTCTAAATTGTAGATTAAGTCATATAGTAGAATTTGAAAAAGATAAAAAGATAGTTGCAATTTGGTTAGATATTAAAGATTTAAACCAATGGAAATTGAAAATATTATTTCAAAAGCACAAACAAGTAAATCATAGTTTTTTTATTAAACAAGTAGATGATTTTTACAGAATAGGATGGAAGTTAAAAAAGTAATTTTAGAGCCAATATTTTCCCGATTAGTTTCCGTCAAAAGCCGTTCAAAAGCCGATTGATTTCCGTTCAGTTTCCGATTGATTCCCGTTTCATAGCCGTTCAAAAGCCGTCAGTTTTCCGTTTTATGACCGTTATTTCCGTTTAAATGTATTTTTAATATTAAAATTAGATACTATACCGAAAATTCCCAAACATATAATTTTAAAGTAGCTATTAACATTTCAAAGTTTTTACAGAAACAAATTTTTTTCTAGATAAACGTTTTAAATGAGTTATTAATGTTAAATTATTTGTACTATTGATTTTTATCAGGTAATACATATTTTTATGAACCTATCACATAACTACAAAAAAAATTATCATCCACTTATTATCTTGTTTTATGTTTACGGAATGTTAGATCATAAACAAATAGAGATAATTCCAAAAAATACTCGTTCCAATTGGAATAAATTTAAACATACCAATTATGACTATGATGATTGGGTAAAACCCTTTTTAATTCAATTTGAAGATATTAAAACCATTTACATGCGAGAGCATTTGCGTAAATCAATGATTTTGCTGATGCATATAAGCAATGGTTATATGCAAGTAATGAAATCTATCACAAAAAAGAAAACACTATTAAAAACTAACTCTAAAGCAATCGTAAACTCAATAGATACTTTAGTTTCAGTTTCTAAACTTAAAATAAATAGAATATGTGCTTTTTACGGAGTTTCTAAAGATTGGTATTATAGAGAAAAACGAAAATTAAATTGTATGTTGTCTCCTTTTAAAAGGTGTTATAAGCAACATCCAAATCAATTAAGTTTTAAAGAAGTTTTTGCAATTGAACAAGTTATTTTTGATGTAACTAATTATGGAAAAAGAAAAACTACTCTTTATTATCAAGCTATGAGAAATGGATTGATTAATTGTGCTAAATCTACATTTAATAAATATGCTACAGCTCTTGGGTATCAAAAACCAAAGCATAAAAAGAAAATAGCAAAAGTTGGTTTTAGAGCAACAAGAGTTTTTGAATGGCTACATGTAGATATTACTTATGTTCCAACTCTTGAAGATGGAATGCAAAAAGTTGCATTTGTAAAAGATAATTTTTCTAAAGCAATATTACATTGTAAATCTACTTCTAGTAAAGCAGATTCTCATTTTATAACAGAGTTGTTTAAAGAAACTTTTGAGAAGTTTAATTTGTTTGATAAAACCAAGCCTATAAATATAGTATCTGATGGTGGTTCTGAAAATAAAGGAGAATTACTATCTTGGATAAAGCATATTAAAGCTCCACCATTAGTAAACAAGATAACTGCTAGAACTCAAGAATTTCCTTTTTCTAATAATATGGCAGAAAGCACACATAGTATTTACAAAACTGAATTTTTAAAGAAAGAATTGAGTAAAACAATTGCAATACATTTAGAAAATTTAAAGCTATTTGTAGATTATTATAACAACAAACGATTTCCTACAGAACTCTTTGGTTTAACTCCTCTTGAAGTTGTTAATGGCAAAACACCTGATAAATACTTTTTTAAAGATAGAATTGAACAAGCTAGAAAAGATAGAATATTTGTAAATCAAAAGTTTAAGGGTTGTCCTATGTATTAAAACTATATTTTAGACTTTAAATTACATATTTATTGACCATTATTGAATTCTCATGACAAACTTTTAGGGATTAATCTATTAATAAATGATTTCTAAAAAAAAAACAGAACAACTATTTATTTAATTGCTCTGTTTTATATTTCTTAAACTTAAACTTCTATAACTGCCTCATTTTTAAACAAAAACCAATATTGGTGACTGTTTGTTGTAGTTTAAAGTGGTTGTTGCTTAAAAATATATCTGCTCTGTAAAAACAAAAAACCACAACGGTAAGTTGTGGTTTGATTTGTTGTTTTAAACTTATATTCAATTATTTAATATCTTCTATACTAAAACCTGCTTCTAATATAGCAACCGTGTCTGTAACTTGTTTTTCATAATTCACTATTATATCATTAAACTTTTCAGAATATTTTATTTCAAAAAATTTCCCTATTTTTTTATGAAAGCCATCAGGAGGATTTTTAATTAAATCTCTTGTTCTTTTTCCATTATTATAATAATCAAAATAATAATCTCTAGTTTTAGGATATCTTTTGTATTCCACAAACTTTCCAATTCCAATTTTACTGTTTTTATTTATTTCTATAAATTTAAAATTAGCTTTTATGTAAAAAATGAATACAATAATAAAAACAATACTAATAAAAATAAGACTGTATCTATTTTGGTTAAAATAATCTATTAACTTATTTTTCATCTGGAACTAAATTTGGGGCTGCATTTGAAGCCGATTCTACAAGAAATTTAAAATATAAACCTACAACCTTACCTTTCCATCCTGTACCTGATAGATAATTATCTGTTGCTTGTCCAAAAGCATAACTTCCAAGACCACCAGCAACAGCCACACCAGTTTGAGCATTTGAATATCTTTCAAACATATTTCCTTCGGATATAGAATTCGCATTTATATTAACCATTTCACCAATAGCTGTAGCTCCAGGACCATTTACAGCACTCATTGTAGCTTCAGCTATATTAACTTGACTGACATCTCCACTATTAACCCATAATTGAGAAGCAACATTTGAGCCAACATCCAACAATTTATCTTGAACAAGTGGGTTGGTTAATGCAGTTGCAGTAAAGGACTGAATTGTAGGTGCCGCAGATGCAACTATAGGCATTAAATAAGCACTACCAGTCAAAACAGCAGCAGTTGTGAGAACTGTTACAGCAGCAGAATTTGTAGCAGAATGTATGTTACTAATATTTTGTTTGTATGCGGGTTTATATTTTTCATTAAAATAATAATCATCAAAACTACTGTAGTTTGTTCCTTTAGCTTTATTATAATCATTCATAGAAACTCTTCTATGAGGACTACTGTAATCCATTAAACTATAATTAAATTGGGCTGGTCTTGTGATTTCACTTGAAGAACTACCTCCTTTTGCTGTTAATACAATTACACGACCAACAAATCCAAATGCTGGTTCTTCAGAATCAGGGTCTCCGCTTTCTAATAATCCACTTGGATCGTTCCATTTAACAGGGTTGTTGAAAGCAAATCTATAAGGTGATAATGATGGTAAAATGTCAGTCATTTTATCCATACTATGAAAACGACCTAAAGCATTATCGTACATTCTAAAGTCCATTGCTGTAATGTTAAGCCCCAGTTCATCTTGCAGTTCTTTCCCGTTGTATTTATAATTATAACTGCCATCACCTACAAAATTATTAGCTTGTTCAAGAACAATCATTGCTTCATTGGTATTTGGTGCCATTTTTTCTGCAAACTTCATGGTGGCAGTATTGTAAAACTCATGCTTTAGTCCAAAAGGGTAGTAATGGTTTTCTTCCATTATTTTAATCATTTGTGTTTCTGGGTCTAGAGAATAACTTAAACGAATGTTACCTAAATGATCTGTATAATGATACACATAAAAATACCTACCATCTTTTTGCTGAACATAACCTTCTGTCGTTGGAAAGTATTGCAACTCAGCTGTACTTTGATTTCCTTGTGTTTCTGTATAAGAACTTCTGTATTGGAATCCTGTTAAGTAATCTGTATTGGCATATTCATTACCAGTTCGTACTTTTTTTAACACCTTCTGTCCAATTGCATTGTAAATATATGTAATTGAATTTACACTTCCAAATTGTATTGTTGTTGGTAAATTTAAATGGTTATAAGTTATTAATGTAATGCCTTTGTTATGATCTTTTATCATGTTTCCGTTTGCATCATATTCAAAGTCAATTGCACCTAAATTTACATCATTAAATCCTTGAGGGGAAGTTGTAGCATCATAAACTCCTTTTAATTGATTAGTGCCATCAATATAAGTATATGTTAGGTTGTCTATAGGTTGTGTGTCTGATTGTATTTTTCCATATCGAATTAAATTTATAATATTACCATTTTTGTCATATTGCAAACTTTCATCATATGCTTCGTGTTCTTCACCACCATAAAACGGGTTTTTAATATAATTAGCTTTTTTTAAACGATTTAGGTTGTCGTATTCATAGCCATATTGTCTTTCTGTATTATCTGTTGTAGTTTTCCAAAAAGTTTCTGAGATATTACCATTGTATAATGATTTAGAGTTTCCTAATTTGTTTAATAAATTATCATATCTAATTTTAAAAGCAAATAAATCTCCTGCACCAAGATTTACAAAACCATCTTCAGATGATGCTATCTCTTCATCATTAATATCAGTTAACCATCCTCTAACATTATATCTGTAATCTACATCTTGTAAGCCATCACCAGTTGTTTTTAGGATTAGTTGACCTAATTCATCATAATGATTTTCAGTTAAAGTTGTTTCAGGTTGGCCATAAATTTGATGTTTATGTTTATACAAACGGTCTTGGGCTGTATATTCAAACGTTTCAGTTATAACCAAAGGAGTATCGTTAGCAGTTCTCTTGTGAGTAGTTTTTGTAGAAAGTACTTTGCCGTTAAAATCGTCTAAATCAGAATCTACTTGTGTAAAACCACCTAAATAATTTTGAGTATAACTTCTAACGGGTCTGTATTTAGTGTCATAGAGAGTATATGATATTTCTCCATTAGTGTTAGTTGCTCCTTCTAAAACTCTAACCCATGAGCCTGTTGTTAGTCCTTTTACATTTGTTGCCAATGTTGATCCTGTAACTGTATAGTTTATTAAGTTAGTATTTGGGAAATTGTAATTATCATAATAATTGATAGTTAATAATTTGTATGGATTGGTATTACAATTCGGATAAACTTTATCAGTATAGTAAGTAGGAATGTTATCAATTGGATTTATAGTAAAATTATGATTTATTCCTTCATACCAACTTCCTCCAACTGTATTCATTTTTTCTTGATAACTTTTTCTTCCGGCTGAAGTAGGAGTGAAGTTTCCTCCATTATACCATCCTGTGGAAATAGGTCTACTAAGTGCATCATATTTTGTTATCATCCACCCTTGATTTGTTCCTCCAAAAGGTGTAAATGCTGGTCCAGTTGCAACAGGTAAATTTACTTTGTTATAAACAATAAATTCCCATTGTTTTCCAGGTAGTTTTTTTTCTACTAAACGATTACGAGAATCATATTTGTATTGATAACATAGTTTCTCAAGATTGTCTATAGTTGGGTTTCCTTCAGCTAAAGGTGGAATTACATAAGTTAGATTACCAAATTGGTCATAAACGTAGTATGTATCAAAGATATCAGTTCCATTAAAAGTTCTTTTTAAAATAACTTGCCCTTGTTTATTTTTGAATTCTTGGGTTGTGTTGTTGTTTCCTGAAGTCCAATTTTCGTCTTTAGTAATAGTTTTATAAAGTTGGTTTTCAGAATAATGATTATTTGGAATTAGAGTAATATCATATAATTCGAGAGGTAGATTCCATTCGGCATTTGCAGTAAATCTTTTAACTTCATTATCATTGTTTGTTTTATACTCAAAATTTATAACATGATTATTACTCATTGCCCAATTATCTCCTGGAGCAGCTTGTTTAAAAACTCTGTTTAATGGAGAAGATTCTAGTTGTTTTTCACTATATGGATTACTTGTACCGCCATTATAGTACTGATAATAACTATTTATTTCGGATGATGCAGAATTAGCATCTAGATAATCTAAACTAGCTGTTTTAGTAAACGGCAGATAGTCTTTTATTTGTCTACCAAACTGATCGTATTCAATGTGGGTTACAATATCTTTTCCAGAAGCAGATTGTTTATGAGCAATTTGTTGTATTGATCTTCCTAGTCCATCATAATATGTTACTTGCACATTAGCTTGTTCAATTGTTGGAGTTGGAATTGGGGTTGTTGTAGCAACTTTGTAAGCAATAACTTTAGTAAAGTTTTGGTCTGTGTTTTGTGCTTTAATACTCAATGAAAGTGATATTAAAACTAAAAGTATAATTGTTTTTTTCATATTTCTAGAGATTAATATCTTTTATAATTACTTTCAAATTCCTGTAATATATTACTTTCATGATCTTTAATATATTTTAAACGATGCAAAAGGTCATATTCGTAATATGTTGTTTTGCAATTGGTATCTATTATTTGAATGAGTAAGTCTGTTGAACTTTTGTAAACATAAGTTGTAACTATTGAATTTGGATATGCTAAATTATTAGCACAGGATTGAGATTGTGTTGCTCCTTCTTGTATTTCAACAAATTCTGTCCCTACAGGGAGAGTGGGACTAGTTTGATAATTCTCAATTTTCCCCATTACTTGATTTTTATTATTGTAATAGTATTTTGTAATAGATCCATCCGCTAATTTTACTTCTGTTGGGTTTCCACTTGGATTGTAATTACTAATAATAACCCTATCTTCGAATGGTCGATTTTCTTTTGAAGATTGAATTTTTTCAGGAAAAATATGATGTGGGATTCCATTAAATGATTTAAATAAAGTCCTTGTTGTTGATGTTTTTTGAATTCCAGAGTAATTTTCAACTTGAATTGGTGTTGCTATTTTGAATTGGTTTATTAATTCATTAACGGCATCAATTTGTAATTGATTAAGTCCATTTATTTGTGCAACTTGGTTAGGGTAAAAATAACGTGTTTCCTTTAGATCGTCGTTACTGTTTGTTGAAATTTTTATTGGTAAACCTCTTAATGCACCATAATCATATAATTGTGTTGTTACTATTTTATCATAGATAGATTCGTCAGCTACACCTAATGGAACTGGGTCGATGTATTGAATAGTTTCTTCTGATTTTATTTCATTTTTAGAAGACGCTGTAAGATAAGTTCCAATTGTATAATTTGAAATAATATTGCTTGTTGTAGCGTTAGTTGCATATAATAAAATATCATATTCTTTTTTACCTATAATGTTGTTTAATCGATGTACTTGGTCAGAATCATATTCGTAAATTTTTTCAGAAACTTTTTTTAATGTATTATTATAATATTTTTCATTTTTTAAATTACCATTATTTGGAAATGGTATATCAATAGAATTTAAAAAATATCCTGGTTCAACTAATGATTTGTTTTCATTTACCATTAAGGAAGGGGAAGTGGATAATTTTGTGTCTATTTGCATTGCCCCTATATTGTTTGAAGTTTGAAATGTTTTTTCAATTCCACCATTTTCAAAATTGTCACCTCCAAAACTTATAGTTACATGTTCATAATTACCATAATCTAATTTATTATTTAAGTCAATTTTATCAGATAATAAACTTAAATATTTTTGACTATTAATATCAACTCCACCGGTAGTTGACCCTAGATTTTGGCAAACATAATTATATACTCGACTCTGATATTTTCTATAATTGATTGAACCATATAAAGGCAATTCTTCTATTGTAGGGTTTAGATTGTCAATTTTTGAGTAATAATATCTTTTAATATTCTCAGGATAATTTTCAGATGAATAATTAGTTTGTTTTTTTAATCGTATTCCAAGATTTTCTATGATTGTATAACCATCAAAATATTCAATAGAAACATATGCTTCCATTGGAGTTGGAGTTGGGTTAATTGATGGATCAATTGGGTTAATTATAATTTTTATTTCATAACTATGACCTTGTAATATTGATCTAGGTATAGAAACTGTTTTTTGTTTTGTACCGCTAAAATTCATATTCCCAGTTGGAGATGGCATTGCAATGAGAAATGACTCTACAGGGCTATTAATAGTTAAATCTTTTATAGTAAGTGTAGCAAACACATTACCAGCAACAGTTACAGTATTAAGACC
>NZ_CAXBFR010000034.1:0-24911 GCF_963975005.1 uncultured Flavobacterium sp. | reverse complement strand
GGCTTAGATGCTACGGAATACAATCATACATGGACATCAAATGGAGCTATAATTCTCGGAGAAACAAATAATACTTTAAACATTACACAAGCCGGAACTTACACAGTAACAATTGTTAAAACAGGCTCAACGTGTCAATTAACTGACACAATCGTTTTTACTGACTTACAAGTTAATACTCCTCAAGACATATACCTCTGTAACAATGGAACTAGCAATTATACATTTGATTTAACTGAGAATAACGCTGCCGCTTTAGGCGTTAATTCAAGCCAGTATCAAATTTTTTATTACAATTCAATAGCAAATGTAAATGCGAATAACCCAATTCCTTCCTCCAGTTTAAATACTTATGCGAGTAGTGGTAATGAAACAATATACATCAAGCTTTTAAACATAAGCACTAATACATTTTGTAATGCTCAATATTCATTTGACTTATTGGTGAACGACCCAGTTATAGCTAATCAACCAAATAATATAAGTTTATGCAATACTGCCGCTTCTTTAACTGTAGATTTAACAACTCAAAACAGTCAAATACTGAATGGACAAAATTCAAGTAATTTAACTATTACTTATTATAATTCAGAAGCTGACGCAACCAACAATACAAATGCAATAAGTTCGTCAACAACTATAACATTAGCAACTTCTCCTAAAACAGTTTGGGTAAGAGTTGAAAGTACTACAAATTCAAATTGCTTTGCGGTAACTAGTTTTCAAATTATCGTAAACCCTTTACCTCAAGTGGATTCAATTCCAGATGTAATTGCCTGTGAAAATTTTACACTCCCGGCTCTAACAAACGGAACATTTTATACTGGTCCAAATGGCACTGGTATCCAATTAAATGTAAATGACATAATTGATGAAACAGGAACTTATTACATTTATAACGGCCCTGATGCAAATGGATGTACTAATCAAACTTCATTTTTAGCAACATTCATGGATGAATATGAAATTGATTTAGAACATTGTGGTCAATTTATCGTTCCAAAACCTAAAGCAGGTGCTTTTTACTCAGATATTGGTGGCCCAACTGGAAACGGAGTACTTATTCCTGAGGGCTCAATAATTACAACAAATCAAACCATTTATTTTTATGTCACATTTAATGGTGTTTTCTGTAGAGAACAGGCATTTCCTTTAATAATACACCCACTACCTCCGGTAGACTCTCTGAGTGATGTTATAACATGTGCAAGCCATACATTACCAGTAATTACAAATGGTAATTATTTTACAGAAGCCAATGGTGGTGGTACACCTTTATTTGCAGGAAATAATATTACAACAACTGCTACTATTTATATTTTTGCAAATGATGGCACGTGTACTAATGAAACCTCCTTTTATGTTGCTATTTTAAACCAACCAACTCCTAAAGCTGTTTGTGGAAGTTATACTTTACCAGCTTTAGCTGCCGGTAATTATTTTACACAAATTGGAGGTCAAGGCTCTATTATTTCTGCAGGGACTGTAATTACAAGTTCTCAAACTATTTATGTTTTTGCAAATACAACTTCAACACCTAATTGTACTTCAACATATACTTTACCAATTACAATAAAACCTAAACCAGTTGTTGATGATTTAGACGACGTAATTAGATGTGCAGACAATCCATTTGAATTACCTATATTGTCGGGTGGAAATTATTATACTGCCACAAATGGTGGTGGGACAATGTTAAATGCTGGAGATATAATTTCTACAACTCAAACCCTATATGTTTATGATGTATTAAATGGTTGTTCTAATCAAACTTTATTTAATGTTGAAATTGTTCCTCTGCCTCCTGTTGAAAATTTTACAGATATTTTTAAATGTAATCCATTTGTATTACCAAATTTAACAAACGGAACATATTACACTGAGCCTGCTGGAAATGGAACTGCAATTCCAAATGGAACTACAATTGATACAACTCAAATTATTTATATATTCAATGAGGCATTAGATGCTAATGGTTGTTATGCTGAAACCGTTTTTCAAGTAAATATCTTAAGCATCGAAATAGGTGCTTTTAGTGACATTACAGAATGTGATAGTTACACTTTACCTGCTTTAACAATTGGAAATTATTTCTGGCAATCTGGTGGTATTGATCCTATACTAGCTTCAGATTTGACCTTTAATATTCCTGGAACATACACGGTCTTTGTTTATGCACAGAATGGTGGTCGAATTTTTTGTAGTGATGAGACATCGTTTACTATTACTATTTCTGAAACTCCAGTTTTACCAAGTTTTACAAATATTCTAAAATGTGGAACTTATACTTTACCTACTTTAGACAATTCAACTTATAATGTAAATTATTATTTGGGTCAAAATGGAATTGACATTATAAATCTAGCTGACTATACTTTAACTACACCAGGAACATACACTATTTATGTTTATGCAACAGCTTTCAACAACCTAAATTGTAGTGATGAAACTTCATTTTCATTAACTATTTATCCTTTATTAGATTTAGGTTTAGAAGATGTTTTTATATGCATTGACCCAATAACTAATGATGTTATTCAACCGGCATTTATAAATACAAACTTAAGCCCTTTACTTTTTACAGTTAACTGGTATTTTAACAACACTCTAATCTATACTGGCCCATCTTATAACGCTACCCAAATTGGAACATACACCATTGAAACCATCAAATTGACTCCAGATTCTGGTTCAAATTGTAATTATGCTACTACAACTGTCTTAGTTTCTCAATCTAGTTATGCAGTTGCTGAAGCAGTAGTTTCAACTGACTTTGATGATAGCGCTTCAATAACTGTAAATATTTTAAATGGTTATGGTGAATACGAATATCAATTAGATAACACAGGTGGCTTTCAATCTAGTAATGTCTTTAACAATGTTTCGTCTGGCGAACATATTATTTATGTAAGAGATGTTTTAGGGAATTGTAATGACATATTTATAACGGCTACTGTTTTAAAATATCCTAAATATTTTACTCAAAATAGTGATGGTTATAATGACACTTGGAATATTTGGGATTTAAGAGATAGTCCAAATGCTATAGTTTCAATTTTTGATCGTTATGGTAAATTTATTAAACAGTTTAAAACTTCTGGTTTTGGATGGGATGGAAAATTAAACGGAATTGATTTGCCAGCTACAGATTATTGGTTTGTAGTTAATTATTTCAATAAAAATGGTGAAGCAAAAGAATTTAAATCTCACTTTGCTATGAAACGATAACATCAATAAGATCTTTTCGAAGCCAACCTGTTATACTTAAGCGTAATTGGTTGGTTTCTAAAACTTCGTGCTCCAACTCATTACTTTTAAAAAAAACTGTTTTACGATTTATTGGACTAACTATTTGTGATTTTTTGCCATCATAAATCTTTAATTCACCTCCATCACCTTCTTTCCAATCCACATTTAAATAAGTTATCATAGAAAATTGACGATTACTCGTGTCTTGGAATTGATCTAAATGTCGTTTGTAAAAAGTTCCCGGTTTATACAAAGCATAATGAAATTCATAACTTTTTATTCCCGTAAAGCATTCTTTATTTAGGTAAGTAATAAAGTCTTCAATTAGAGCAAAAAATTCCATTTCATGTGGGTTGTTATTTTCTTTGTCTAACCAATAAATAACATCACTACGGATTTCTTTATTTTTTGCAAACGTGCCAAAATGACCAATGCCTGCAGATTTTAACTCTTCGTCTTTGTATAATTTAAGCAAATTATTTTTAAGACTATTTGCTAAAGCTTCATTTAAAAAATCTTTAGAAATACCTATTTTACTATCAATATAACTTGAAATCAATTCTTCAAAACTATCGTTCATTGTATAAGTTATCTGAATTGACAAATAACGTGCGAATGTAACATATTTTTTGAGTTGTAGATAATTTTAGAAACATTGTATTTAAAAATAATTTAGCCCTGAAAAAACAATAATTTGACAAAAATCATTCATTTAAATATAAATATGATAAAAATTAAACCTCAACCCTGTTTTTTTTAACTCAAAAAGCAATTAAAGACATATTTTATTAATTTTACCCTAAAATTTAAAGGGCATTAGCATGAAAATTGAAAAAAGATGGATAGTTTCTTTTGGTATTATAACAATCTTAGCGATAACAAGTTTGTTTTGGACTCCATCTAATAATTTAAAAGAGCAATTTTTACCTGAGTCAGAAATTAACGTCGCTGATGTTGCTTGGCTTCTAACTTCGTCATCTTTTGTGTTATTAATGACTCCAGGTCTTTCTTTCTTTTATGGAGGCATGGTTGGTAAAAAAAATGTTATTTCAACTATGCTTCAAAGTTTTATTTGCCTAGGTGTTGTTTCATTGGTTTGGGTTGTAGTTGGTTTTAGTTTGGCTTTTGGCTCTTCTATTGGATTTACTATTGATGGAACATATTATGGCGTTATAGGAAACCCTTTTGATTTTGCCTTTTTTAACAATGTTGGTGTTTTACCTCACAAAAACCTAGCATCAACCTTACCGTTTGTCCTTTTTGCCCTTTTTCAAATGAAATTTGCTGTAATTACTCCTGCTATAATTACTGGTTCTTTTGCCGAGAGAGTTCGATTTATCTCTTATTTATTATTTATTTGTTTGTTTACTTTATTTATTTACACTCCTTTATGTCACATGGTATGGCATCCAAATGGTTTATTGGGTGCTTACTTTGGCGTAAAAGATTTTGCAGGTGGAACAGTTGTGCATATGAGCGCTGGATTTGCTGCATTAGCTGGAGTTTTAACTTTAGGAAAACGTAAAAACAATGAACATATTCCAACAAATATTCCTTTTGTTTTATTAGGAACTGGTATGCTTTGGTTTGGGTGGTTTGGCTTTAATGCAGGTTCATCATTAGCTGCAAATGGAACAGCTGCGATGGCATTTGCTACAACAACTATAGCTTCTGCCTCTGCTATGATTACTTGGATATTTTTTGACAGAATAAATGGTAGAAAAGTTTCGGCTTTAGGAGCTTGTATTGGTGCTGTTGTTGGGTTAGTTGCTATTACTCCTGCTGCTGGATTTATAACAATTCCAGAAAGCATCTTTTTTGGATTTATTACAGCAATTGTCTCAAACAAAATGTTGAACTGGAAAAAATTAAAAGCTATAGATGACACTTTAGATGTGTTTGCTTGTCACGGAATTGGTGGAATAATGGGAATGATCTTAACCGCTATTTTTGCTCAAGGTGAAAATGCAAGTCTTTTACACGGTGGTTGGACTGTTTTTGGACATCACATGACTGCTCTTGTTTTGGTGTCTTTATTTACTTTTTTTGGTTCAATGCTGCTTTTTAAAATTACAAATAGTATAATTCCAATAAGAGTTTCCGAATCTTCTGAAAGAATTGGTCTTGATTTATCGCAACATGATGAAAAATTTTAACAGTTTGCAATAGCGGTAAAATAATTTTGTACATTTAAAATTAATTTATCCCTAAAATGAAAAAGTCTATTCTATATATTTTAACTGTTATAATTTTAAATTCTTGTGCTGTTAAAAAAGAATTGTCTCAGGATACTGAGAAATTAAAGATCAACTCAATACTTAATAAGTGGCATAAAGATGCTGCCGAAACTAATTTTGATTCCTATTTTGATGCAATTGCCGATGATGGCATTTTCATAGGAACTGATGCAACAGAAAACTGGAACAAAAAAGAATTCATGGCCTTTTCAAAACCTTTTTTTGACAAAGGAAAAGCTTGGGATTTCACATCACTTGAAAGAAATATTTATTTTTCTACTGATGGAAAAACTGCTTGGTTTGATGAATTATTAAATACGCAAATGAAAATCTGTAGAGGTTCAGGCGTTTTAGTTAGAATAAATGATGATTGGAAAATCAAACATTATGTTCTTTCTATGACTATTCCAAATGACAAGACAAATGAAGTTATTTCAATAAAATCTGCCATTGAAGATAAAATTATTAAAGAAAAAAGTAAATAAAACTATTTGTTGTATTTATGTTCTTTTAAGTTTTTAAACATCTCAGTTGTCATGTTTTCTATATTGAAATCATTTTGCCAATGCCAATCTTCTCTTGCACATGAATCATCAATACTTGCTGGCCAACTATCTGCTATTTTTTGTCTAAAATCGGGCTCATAGCTCATTATAAAATCAGGATATTGTTTTTTAATTTCTAAAGCAATTTGTTCTGGAGTAAAACTCATTCCACTTAAATTATAAGATGAACGAATTTTTATTTTTTCTTCGGGCGCTTGCATAATTTGGATGGTAGCTTTTATTGCATCATCCATATACATCATTGGCAAAGCAGTATCCTTAGATAAGAAACTAGTATAATTTCCCGTCAAAATAGCTTGATGGTAAATCTCAACTGCGTAATCTGTTGTTTCACCACCTGGTTCTGAAACCCAACTAATTAATCCTGGATAACGAATACTTCTTACATCAACACCATATTGTTTACTATAGTATTCACACCAACGTTCGCCAGATTGTTTACTAATCCCATAAACCGTTGAAGGTTCCATAATTGTATATTGTGGGGTGTTTTGTCTTGGTGTAGTTGGTCCAAAAACAGCAATACTTGAAGGCCAAAAAACTTTTTTAATTTTTCCTGCTTTAGCAATATTTAATACGTGAAAAAGCGAATTCATATTCAAATCCCAAGCAAATGCCGGATTTTTTTCAGCTGTAGCTGATAACAATGCTGCCATCAAATATACATCTGTAATTTCATATTGCTCAACCAAATGATCAATTTGATTATAATCTAAGGCATTTACAACTTCAAAAATTCCATTATTGACAACATCTATGTTTAATTTTCTAATGTCTGAAGCTACTACATTCTCTATACCATAAATCTCACGAAGTTTTTTGGTAAGTTCTGTTCCTATTTGTCCACAAGCACCGATAATTAAAACTTTTGTTTTCATAAATCCCTTTAAATTTTGCTACACAAATATAGTATATTCAAGTATTGAATTGTAGAATTATGCCCTAATTTTTTGCTAAATGTTTAAAAATTTCTCAATATCAACACTTTTGATTTAAGAAGTCTCAAAAACCAAAGCTATGTTCCTGAATTGCTTGCTTTTAATTTTTTTGCCAAATTGTGTTAACTTATGCTAATTACTATACTTTGTTTTTTTAAACATTTGTACATTTGTAATCCAATTGAAATGTATGTATAAATCTATTGCCGTTTTATTTCTATCAATTTTCTTGTTTTCGTGTGAAAAAGATAATACAAAAGCTGAAAACGAAAAAATTATTGCGAAAAACACCCAAACCTTTAATTTGGTTAATTCGGTGTGGAATTTAAAAACACCAACACTTTCCCCAACAGCACAAAATGAAGTTGCTAATTGGAATGAATGGCAACAATTTGTTATTGAAGTAAATCAAAAACCAAAAAGCAATTTAACGGCTTTTCAATTGAAAACTAAGAATATATCTTCAAAAATTGATTCCCTTCAGTTAAATATTCCACCTCAATTTGACAAACCTCAAGTTAAAAGTAGAATTGCAGCTTTAAATACGAAAATTAAAATGCTTGATACATTTATTCATTTAACAGATGTGCCTCAAAACAAAATTAAAGCGTTAATTCCCGAAATAAACGAAGAAATTAGTGCTTTAGTTGGTGAATGGGAAGAAATTATTGTTAAAAAAAGAATACCCAAAGAAGTTGGTGAAGAATACATGATTATAGCTTTAGATACTGCTAGAAATGCAAACCCTGAATTGATGATGGAGAAAATGAAACAGCAAGATTCTATAAATAATTCACTAAACAAAAGGAAATCTCCTTTTATAAATAAAAAATAGTTTTTTGAAACCTGAAATAGCCAATTCTTATCTAAAATCTGCAAAAATTTCTGCTTTTGCAGAATCGTTAGTGCAACAAAATCAAAAAATTCATGCCAAAGGTTTATTAGGTTCTTCGATTTCCTTTGTGATTCAAGCACTTTTTGAAAAAACTGAATTACCTTTTCTGCTCTTGTTTAATGACAAGGAAGAAGCGGCTTATTATTTAAATGATTTAGAATCGCTTATCAATACAAATGATGTATTGTTTTATCCAGGTTCATACAGAAGACCTTATCAAATTGAAGAAACAGATAATGCTAATATTTTGCTTCGTGCAGAAGTATTAAACCGAATAAATTCAAGAAAAAAACCTGCAATTATCGTTTCTTATCCAGAAGCCTTATTTGAAAAAGTGGTAACAAGAAAAGAATTAGAAAAAAACACTTTAAAGGTTTCCATAAACGATAAATTATCAATTGATTTTATTAACGAAACCCTTTTTGAATACAATTTCAAAAGAGTAGATTTTGTAACTGAACCAGGAGAATTTTCGGTTCGAGGCGGAATTATTGATGTGTTCTCTTTTTCTAACGATCATCCTTACAGAATTGAATTTTTTGGAAACGAAGTTGATAGCATCAGAAGTTTTGATGTAGAAACCCAACTTTCAGTTGAAAAACTAAAGAAAATTTCAATTATTCCTAATGTTGAAAATAAGTTTTTAGATGAAAATCGTGAAACATTTCTGAATTACATCAATGATAAAACTGTCATTTTTACTCAGAATACAGAATTAGTTTGCAATCAATTAGATAAATTATTTGCAAAAGCCATTGAAGCTTTTGATAAACTTTCGAAAGATATCAAACACGCTCAACCAAAAGAATTGTTTGTCAATCAAGAGCAATTTTTAAAACAAGCGCTAAATTTCAATATAGTTGAATTAAATAACACCGCTTTATTCAAAACAACGAAGGAATTTGAATTTCACATTCAACCTCAACCTTCTTTTAATAAGCAATTTGATTTATTACTGAATAATTTAAGTGAAAATCATTTCAACGGAATTAAGAATTATTTGTTCTGTTCCAATCAAAATCAAGCCAATCGTTTTCATGATATTTTTGAAGATTTGGATGAGGAAAATCACGAAAGTGTAAGAAAGCAATATAAAACAGTTGTTTTATCAATTTATCAAGGTTTTATTGATGAAGAATTACAAATAGCTTGTTATACTGATCATCAAATTTTTGAACGTTATCACAAGTTCAACATCAAGAGTAATTACTCTAAAAAGCAAACGATTACACTTAAAGAGTTGACTTCTTTAAATGTTGGTGATTATGTTACACATATTGATCACGGAATTGGAAAATTTGGTGGTTTACAAAAAATTCAGGTTGAAGGAAAAACCCAAGAAGCTATTAAAATCGCTTACGCTGATAATGATATCGTTTATGTAAGTATTCATTCCTTACACAAGATTTCGAAGTTTAATGGAAAAGACGGAATTGCTCCAAAAATTTACAAATTAGGAAGCAGTGCTTGGAAAACTTTAAAACAAAAAACTAAAGCTCGTGTAAAACATATTGCATTTAATTTGATTCAATTGTATGCGAAACGAAGATTGGAAAAAGGATTTCAATTTGCACCGGATAGTTATTTACAAAAAGAATTAGAAAGTTCTTTTATTTATGAAGATACACCCGATCAAATTACCGCTACAGCTGATGTAAAAGCTGATATGGAAAACGAACGACCAATGGATCGATTAGTTTGTGGTGATGTTGGTTTTGGAAAAACAGAAGTCGCAATCCGTGCTGCATTTAAAGCTGTTGATAATGGAAAACAAGTTGCTATTTTAGTTCCAACTACGATTTTGGCTTATCAACATTATAGAACTTTTACAGAACGTTTGAAAGAAATGCCTGTAACGGTGAGTTATTTAAACCGATTTAGAACTGCGAAACAAAAAGCTGAAACCATAAAAGAATTAGCTGAAGGAAAAGTTGATATCATCATTGGAACCCATCAATTAGTCAATAAAAATGTAGTTTTTAAAGATTTAGGATTATTGATTGTGGATGAAGAGCAAAAGTTTGGGGTTAACGTAAAAGATAAATTAAAAACCATTGCTGCAAATGTGGATACATTGACACTAACGGCAACTCCAATTCCGAGAACTTTGCAGTTTTCTTTGATGGCTGCGCGTGATTTATCTGTAATTACAACGCCACCACCAAATCGTTATCCGATTGAAACCAATGTTATTCGTTTTAGTGAAGAATTAATTCGTGATGCTATTACTTATGAAATTCAGCGAAATGGTCAAGTTTTCTTTATTAATAATCGAATAGAAAACATCAAAGAAGTCGCTGGAATGATTCAAAGATTAGTGCCAGATGCACGAGTTGGAATTGGTCACGGACAAATGGATGGTAAAAAGTTAGAAGAATTAATGCTAGCTTTTATGGAAGGAGAATTTGATGTTTTAGTAGCTACAACTATTATCGAAAGCGGTTTAGATGTACCAAATGCGAATACGATTTTCATCAATAATGCAAATAATTTTGGTTTGTCAGATTTGCATCAAATGCGTGGAAGAGTTGGTCGTAGTAATAAAAAAGCGTTTTGTTATTTTATAACGCCACCTTATTCAATGATGACAAGTGAAGCTCAAAAACGTATTAATGCTTTAGAGCAATTCAGCGAATTAGGAAGTGGATTTAACATTGCGATGAAGGATTTGGAAATCCGTGGCGCTGGAGATTTATTAGGTGGTGAACAAAGTGGTTTTATGAATGATATTGGTTTTGATACCTATCAAAAAATCATGAATGAAGCAATTGATGAATTGAAAGAAAACGAATTCAAGGATTTATATGTAACTGAAAACGATATTGAAACTAAAGAATTTGTAAAAGACATATTGATTGATGCTGATTTTGAATTGCTATTTCCAGATGATTATATCAATAGTGTTTCTGAACGATTGGCTTTGTATAACGAATTAGGAACTATAAAAACCGAAGAACAATTACTAGCTTTCGAACAAAAACTAATTGACAGATTTGGAGCTTTACCAAAACAAGCAATTGCTCTTTTAAATAGTGTTCGAATAAAATGGATTGCAACCCGAATTGGTCTAGAAAAACTAATCATGAAACAAGGTAAAATGATTGGTTATTTCATAAGTGATCAGCAATCTAATTTTTATCAATCCCAACGATTTATAAAAGTTATGCAATTTGTGCAACACAATGGAAACATTTGCAAACTAAAAGAAAAAGACACTAAAAACGGATTACGCTTATTGCTAACTTTTGATAATGTAAAAAGTATTAATAAGGCTTTGGAATTGATGCAACGGTTTTAGTTAAACATTCTTTAAATCCTTAATAACTCTAAAAGCAATATCAACTTGTTGCTCACTTACTAAAAAAGTAAATTCATTTGAAGTCGAAATCACCTCATAAAGTACAATACCTTCCCAAGCTAAACGTTGAAAAATGTAGTAGTAAACACCAGGCACATTTACATTTTCATTGGGTAGTTTTATAGTAATAGATGATAAATCTTTTAACTTTTGTATTTGTTTTTCTCCAGTAAAAAGTTCTTCAATAGTTCTATCCATTGAATTACTCAACACAATATTAATTTCATTAACACCACGGGAAGAAGTATAAAAAATATCTTTTTGAAGATTGATTTTTGTAATTAATTCGGCATGTTTATTCAAAATTGAATCAGAAATAGCATAAATATAATCATTCAAAGAAGAACGAACTGTTATTTCACCAATATTCTTGATTACTTTAATAACTTTATGATTTATTTTAAAATCTAATTCTTCTGTTAACCTCTTTAAAGCCATTACAACAGCACCTTGCTTAATGTCTTTACCCAATTGTTTTTCCACTTCTGGCATCATATTCCTAGCTAAAGAAGTAAGATTAATTATTCCTTCAGATAATGAATTTAATAAAAACGGTTTTGTTTTTAAATAATGCTCTACAAAAGATGATACGGTCTTCATTTATAAAAATTTTTGCAATGATACAAAATAAAAACAAATTGTTACAGTTATAACAATATATTTTAAAAATAATAAAAAGCTTCTTCAATATGCTCAATATCAATAGCGGTTTTGGTATAATGAATGGCAATAATATCAAACCGAACCGTTACATCTAAATCTCTACTAATCACATATTCATTTATAGCTTTTACCAGTAATTGGATTTTTTTTGGTTTTACAAAATCTTGTGGTAATCCAAACTCTAAACTAGATCGCGTTTTGACTTCAACTACAGCTAAAATTCCTGCCTTTTGCGCAATAATATCTACTTCTGCTTTTTGAAAACGCCAATTTCTATCGAGAATTTCATAACCGTTTTTTTGCAACAAATCAACAGCTAAATCTTCTCCTAATTGTCCTAATTCGTTATGCTCTGCCATTGTTTTTCAGTCTTCAGTTAGTTTTATATTTTAAAATTTCTTTAATTTCTCAAATCAGTGTTCCAAAAATTAATCTTTAAATTTTAAAACGACTTCCTTTTCATTTACTTCAAAATCAACTTCTTTTCCTAAAACAAGTGTTCGATTATCTTTCATATGTCCAGCAGGAAAATCAAAACAAACAGGAATATTATACTCTATTGCAATTGCAGTAATAATTTGTACCGCGTTTTGTCCAAACGGAATTTCATTATCATGCATATCAGTCATTCCTCCAACAATTAATCCATTTAAGTTTTCAAAATAACCATTGCGTTTTATGTTTTGCATCATTCGATCAATATGATATAAATATTCGTCTAAATCTTCAATATAAAGTATCTTGTTTTTAGTGTCTAAAGAAGATTTTGATCCTAGCAAACTATATAAAATTGATAAATTTCCTCCAACTAATTCACCTGAAGTTTTTCCTTGAATATCATATGATTTTGAAGGAATTGAATATTCTATATGTTCTCCAAATAATGCTCTTCTTAATGTTTCTTTAACTTCATCAGAAGCTTTTGGCACTGTAAAAGGCATAATACAATGCAAAGAGGCTACTCGTTCTGCATTGGCTTGTGAATGTAAAACAGTGACATCACTAAAACCCATAATCCATTTCGGGTTTTTCTTAAATTTGGTAAAATCTAATAAGTCAACCATTCGAACAGTTCCATATCCGCCACGTGAACACCAAATTGCTTTGATGTTTTCATCATCCATCATGTTTTGAAAATCTGCAGCCCTTTCTATATCAGTTCCTCCTAATTGACAACTATCTAATCCGATTGTTGCTCCCAATTTTATTTTTAAACCCCAAGATTCTAACAATTCTTTAGCAGGAATGGCATCTTCTGGAAAAAATTTTCGAGCAGTACAAACAATAGCAACGGTGTCGCCTTTTTTTAAATAAGGTGGGATTTTCATCTTCTTTTGGGAATAAGAAAGGTTAAAAATTAATAGCACTAAAAAAGTAAATCGATACATTGTCAGATTTCTTTATCTCAAAAGTAAACAAAATCTAAATTAAATTCGATAATTCATAGTTAAACAATTATTTTTGTACTCAAATTAAAATCATAATGATACAAAATCCAAAAAGATATACAATTACAGCAGCTTTACCTTACACTAATGGTCCAATTCATATTGGTCATTTAGCTGGAGTTTATGTGCCAAGTGATATTTATTCAAGATATTTAAGATTACAAGGAGAAGATGTTGCTTTTATTTGTGGAAGTGATGAACACGGTGTTGCCATTTCTATGAAAGCAAAAAAAGAAGGCATTACACCACAAGAAGTAATTGATAAATATGACGGAATTATTCGTCAATCTTTTATAGATTTCGGAATTTCATTTGATAATTATTCAAGAACATCTTCTAAAATTCATCACGATACTGCTCAAGAATTTTTTAGAAAATTATATGATCAAGGTGATTTTATTGAAGAAGTAACCGAGCAATTATACGATGCAAAAGCTGACCAATTTCTAGCGGATAGATTTGTAACAGGTACTTGTCCAAAATGTGATAATCCTGAAGCTTATGGTGATCAATGTGAAAGATGTGGCTCTACTTTAAATGCTACGGATTTAATTAATCCAAAATCTACAATTACAGGAGAAGTTCCTATATTAAAAGAAACAAAACACTGGTTTTTACCTTTAGATAGATACCAAGATTTTCTTCAAAAATGGATTTTAGAAGATCATAAAAAGGACTGGAAAACAAATGTCCTGGGTCAAGTAAAATCATGGTTAGACGATGGTCTAAAACCAAGAGCCGTAACCCGTGATTTAGATTGGGGAATTGATGTTCCTGTGGAAGGTGCTGAAGGAAAAAAATTATACGTTTGGTTTGATGCTCCAATTGGTTACATTTCTTCAACCAAAGAATGGGCAGCCAAAGAAGGAAAAGATTGGGAACCTTATTGGAAAGATGCTGATACAAAATTAGTACACTTCATCGGAAAAGATAATATTGTATTTCATTGTATCATTTTTCCAGCAATGTTAAAAGCAGAAGGAAGTTACATTTTACCTGATAATGTTCCAGCGAATGAATTTTTAAATTTAGAGGGAAATAAACTTTCGACTTCAAAAAACTGGGCCGTTTGGTTACACGAATATTTACAAGATTTTCCAAACCAACAAGACGTTTTGCGTTATGCTTTAACAGCAAATGCTCCTGAAACAAAAGACAATGACTTTACTTGGAAAGATTTTCAAGCAAGAAATAATAACGAGTTAGTAGCTGTTTTTGGAAACTTCATCAATCGTGTTGTGGTTTTAACGAATAAATATTATGATGGAATTGTTCCAAGTCCAAATGAATTTTCTGAAGTAGATGAAGCAACTTTAACGGAACTAAAAGCTTATCCTAATGTGATTTCAAGTTCCATTGAACGTTATCGTTTTAGAGAAGCATTAGGAGAAATGATGAATGTAGCTCGTTTAGGAAATAAATATTTAGCTGACGAAGAACCTTGGAAAATGGTGAAAGAAAATCCAGAAAGAGTAAAAACACAAATGTATGTTGCGCTTCAAATTGCAGCAGCTTTGAGTGTTTTAGCTGAACCTTTCTTGCCTTTTTCTTCAACAAAATTAGAAAATATGCTGAACTGTAAATTAGCTTGGAATGATGTTTCAACAAATTCAGATTTACTAATTGCAGGACATAAAATTGGTCAAGCCGAATTACTTTTCTCAAAAATTGAAGACGAAGACGTTCAAAAACAAGTTGATAAATTACTAGCAACTAAAAAAGCAAATGAAATGGAAAATGCAAAAGCAGAGCCACAAAAAGAAGTTTCGACTTTTGAAGATTTCTCTAAATTAGATATTAGAGTTGGAACAATTTTAGAAGCAGAAAAAATGCCAAAAGCCAACAAACTTTTAGTGTTAAAAGTTGATACAGGAATTGATGTTCGTACAATAGTTTCTGGAATTGCTGAACATTTTTCTCCAGAAGAAGTTATTGGAAAACGTGTTACTGTTTTAGTAAATCTTGCGCCAAGAGCATTACGTGGTGTTGAAAGTGCTGGAATGATTTTAATGACCAACAATGCAGAAGGGAAGCTGGTTTTTGTAAATCCAGATGCTGATGGCGTTATGAATGGTGCTTTAATCAGTTAATAGAAAAAATGAAAAAAATTATTTATCTTCTTATTGTAACTAGTTTTTATTTTGCAAATAGTCAAAGTTTAATTCAAGAGTTTTCTCTTGAATTAAACAAAAACACTGAATATTTAAATATTTTTGATGCTAAAACAAATGAAAACGCATTGTTTTTCTTTGATAAAGAAAACATGAAATGTATTAAATTAAATGAAAAACTAGAAGTTAATACACAATTCAATATTGCAAGACCTGATAAAAAATACAAATCAATTATTGGATTCAAAAACAATGCTAATGTTTATACGATTTATTGGAATAGTAAAAACGATGTTTTAGAACAAAACATAGATTTTACATCACAAAAAGTCACTACGAAAGATGTGGTTTATGAATTGAAAAATGAAGAAATAATTAACCGAATTACTTTAGGTTCAAAATTTTACACAATCACTATTACAAGAGATTCAAACACTTTAAATATTTATAGTTTTGAAGACAAAGTGATAAAAAAATCAATTTCATTTGACGATAAACGATTTTTTAATTCAGAAGGAAGGACCTCAACACTTTGGAATTTAATCGCAGAAAAAAGAGGAAGAGATCTTAGTTATAATATGGAAAAAATATTAACTGAAATGCCTCCATCTTTAATAAAAAGTTCAGAAAAAAGAAAATGTTATATTATTGATAATCAAATGATATTGGTTTTTGACAATTCGCTTACAAGTACTCAAACAATAACAATAAACTTAGAAGATTTTACATCTAACCAAAATATTTACAGTAAACCTTATGTAAAAGAAACTGAATTTGGCATTGTTGATTCTAATTCGTTTATTTTTGACAATAAAATTATTCAACTTAAAATGAATAATGACAAAATGCTTATTTTAATTAAAACACTTGATAATATTGAGATTAAGACACTTGAAATAAATGATAAAGAGGAAATAAAATTTAAAAACTCCGACATTATTCAAGAAAATGGTAATATCAAAAACAAAAGAATTTTAGACAACACAAACAAATTCTTGAGAAAAATAATCAGCGAATTTCCGGCAATTTCATTTTACAAAAAAGACAATACCGTTTTAATGACTGTTGGAGGAGTTTCTCCTATTAAAGATAATTATGCTTCTTCATATGGAGGTATTATTGGTGGGTTTTCTGGGTCATTAGTAGGTTCTTTACTTTCAAGTTATTCTGTTGAAAATGTTAATTCTTATAATAATAGAAAAGTAATGTATGTTAACTGTCTTTTTGATGAAAATTTTAATCATCTTCCAAAAGAAATAGCAGAAAATCCATTTGATAAACTAAGATTGTTTATTCACAATAATGAACAAATTGAAAAACAAATTGTCTTTAAAATCAACGAAGAGTTATATCTTGGAGGATATGACAAGAAGAGTTTAAAATATGAATTTTATAAATTTTCTAATTAAAAAATGAATCCAAAAATAATAGCTTTCGACGCAGACGACACTCTTTGGCACAACGAACCTTATTTCGATGAAGCCCAAGAACGTTTTTGTCAATTGTTTCAGGATTATGCTTCTAGTCAAGAGATTTTGGGTTTAATTTTAAACCATCAAGTTAAAAACTTACCTCTATATGGTTTTGGAATAAAAGCCTTTACACTTTCCATGATTGAGGTTGCTTTGCAATTAACCAATCATCAAATTTCTGGAAAAGGTATTGAACAAATTATTACCATTGGAAAAGACTTACTTCAAAAACCTGTTGAATTATTACCAAATGTAGAAGACGTTTTAAAAGAACTTAATGGCAAGTACAAATTAGTTGTTGCTACAAAAGGTGATTTGAAAGACCAACACAGAAAACTACACGATTCCGGAATTGGACATTATTTTCACCATATTGAAGTTTTGAGTGACAAAGCCGAATTAGACTATTCCAAAATGTTTGGCCGTTTAGAATGCAAAGCAAATGATTTCTTAATGATCGGAAATTCGTTAAAATCTGATGTCTTACCCATTCTAAATTTAGGTGGTTTTGGAATTCACATTCCTTATCACACGACTTGGGAATATGAAAAAATTGATTTCGAAATTGAACATAAAAACTTTTTAGCACTTTCAAATGTGAAAGAAGTTTTGAATGTTCTAGACTAGTTCTATATGTTTCCAATAGCATTTCATCCCATATATAAACATCCTTTGCCAGAAGGACATCGTTTTCCTATGTTGAAATATGATTTGCTACCACAACAATTATTGCATGAAGGAACAGCTTTAAAATCCGATTTTTTTGCACCTGAAACTTGCGATTTAAGTCATGTTTTAGCTATTCACACAAAAGAATATGTAGATGATTTACTAAAGCTCACATTAAACGCTAAAGCTGCTCGAAAAATAGGATTCCCACTTTCAAAAGAACTAGTAGAACGCGAATTAAGAATTACACAGGGAACCATAATTGGTGCTCAAAAATCCTTTGAGTCAAAAGTTTCCTTTAATATTGCTGGTGGAACACATCATGCCTATTCAAATCATGGAGAAGCTTTTTGTATGCTAAATGACCAAGCCATTGCCTCTAAATTTTTATTAGTCAAAAAATTAGTCAAAAAAATTTTAATTATCGATTTAGATGTACATCAAGGTAATGGAACAGCTGAAATATTTCAGAATAATTCAAATGTTTTTACCTTTTCAACACATGGTAAAACCAATTATCCTTTCAAAAAAGAAACATCTGACTTAGATATTGCTTTTAATGACAACACTTCTGATGATGAATTTCTAAAAACTATTTCAACCGTAATTCCAGATTTAATTGAAGCACAAAAACCCGATTTTATCTTTTATTTAGCTGGTGTTGACATTTTGGCTTCTGACAAATTAGGCAAATTAGGTTGTACACTCGAGGGCTGTAAAAAAAGAGATCAACTAGTCTTTGAGTTGTGTTATAAATATGAAATTCCGGTCCAAGTTTCAATGGGTGGTGGTTATTCCCCAGAGATAAAAACTATTATTGAAGCTCATGCTAACACCTATCGAGCGGCTAAAAGTGTTTTCTAAAAAGCGTTCAAAACAGCTAAAATAGCTTCTCCATATTTTTCGGTTCTAACTTCGCCAAAACCTTTTACTTGAATTAACTCTACTATACTTTGTGGTTTTGCCTCTGCTATTGCTAATAAATGTGCATTGTGACAAATTCTAAAAGCTGACCAACCTAAATCTTTCGCTAAATCATTTCTCCATTGCTTTAGTGCTGAAAAAATTTCCTTTTCATACTCAGATAAATCTTCAAAAGTTGATTTGTCTTCTTTTGATTTTTCTGTTTTAGTTTTTAAGTCATAAAAAACTACTGCTGACCAATAATCGTTTGTTCCTGTTGTAACAAAATTGGTTGAAGTTAATTTTACTTCTACACTATCTAAAAATTCATTCATTCGGTTTTGATCTACTATGCAAAACTCTTTACTTAATCTTATGTTGAAAACTCTTATGTTCATGATTTAAAATTTTAAAGGTTAAAAAAGAATTGCACGAACTTCAATTTATGAAATCCGTGCAATCTTTAAAAAAATTACTTTCCTAATAAAAGCAATTCACTAATTACAACTTCTGTGATGTATCGTTTTACACCGTCTTTGTCATCATAACTTCTGTGTGACAACTTTCCTTCAATAGCAATTTCTTTTCCTTTGGTAACGTAGCTTTCAATCAAATCAGCTGTTTTTCCCCAAGCTGTTAAACGATGCCATTCTGTACTTTCTACTTTTTCACCTTTTGCATTGGTATAGCTTTCGTTTGTTGCTAGCGTAATATTCGCTAATTTTTTTCCTCCTTCAAAAGTTTTGATTTCTGGTTCTTGTCCTACGTGACCGATTAATTGTACTTTGTTTCTTAATGCATTCATGGCGTGTAAAATTTAAATTGTTTATATAAATTATTTTCGTGTCTAATAAAAATTGATTTTAAAATTGAAATAATCGTTGTTTCATTTCGACAGTGCAAAGATTAGACGGCTTTCATAACTTATTCGGTAGTTATCTGTTTACTTTCGGTTGTAAATATTTGTAAACGTTTGTAAACGGATAATAATTTTATTATATTTGCAACAAAACCAGCAAAATATGCCTAGCACAATACAAACTGTTGAATTAAGAAATCTACAAATAGAAGATTATAAAGAGTTAAAAAAATCTATGATTGAATCTTATCCTGAAATGGCAGAATCATTTTGGAAGGAAGATCAACTAGAAACTTTGTTAAAAAAATTTCCTGAAGGACAGTTAGTAATTGTGGTTGACGGTATTGTTGTTGGCTCAGCATTATCAATATTAGTAACAGAAGAATTTGCCTTTAAAACAAGAACTTATAAAGGAATAACAGGTAATTATACGTTTTCTACTCACAATTCTCGCGGAGAAGTTATCTATGGCATTGATGTTTTTATAAATCCGAAATATAGAGGTCTTCGCTTAGGAAGACGTTTATATGATGCTAGAAAAGAATTGTGTGATCAACTAAATCTTAAATCAATCATTTTTGCCGGAAGAATTCCGAATTATGGAAAATTTAAAGATGAAATAACTCCCAAAGTTTACATCGATAAAGTTAAGAAAAAAGAAATTTACGACCCTGTTTTATCCTTTCAGTTAAGTAATGATTTTCATGAAGTTCGTGTACTTAAAAATTATTTAGAAGGTGATAAAGAATCTCTAGAATATGCAGTTTTATTAGAATGGAATAATGTTTATTATGAAGACAGTCCAAAATTAATTAATACCGAAAAAAGTATTGTTCGATTAGGTTTAATTCAATGGCAAATGCGTTCATTAAGTAATTTAAACGCCTTATTTGAACAAGCTGAATTCTTTATTGATGCAGTTTCTGGTTACGGAAGTGATTTTGCATTATTTCCTGAATTGTTCACAGCACCATTAATGGCAGACTACAACCATTTATCTGAAGCAGAGGCAATTAAAGAACTAGCTCGTCATACTGAAGCTGTGAAATTAAAATTTCAAGAATTTGCAATTTCTTACAATATAAATATCATTACAGGAAGTATGCCTTTTATTGAAGATGGCCATGTTTATAATGTAGGTTTCCTTTGCAAACGAGATGGAACAAATGAAATGTATCGCAAAATTCACATTACACCAAACGAAGTTTTTCATTGGGGTATTACAGGTGGTGATGTGATTCAGACATTTGATACCGATTGTGGGAAAATTGGAATTGTAATTTGTTATGATGTTGAATTTCCAGAATTATCAAGACTAATGGCTGATCAAGGAATGAATATTTTATTCGTGCCCTTCTTGACAGATACCCAAAATGGTTATACACGTGTAAAACATTGTGCACAAGCAAGAGCGATTGAAAACGAATGTTATGTAGCTATTGCAGGTTGTGTTGGTAATTTACCTAAAGTAAACAACATGGATATTCAATATGCACAAGCAGCAGTTTTTACACCTTCTGATTTTGCTTTTCCAAGTAACGGAATTAAAGCTGAAGCTACTCCAAACACTGAAATGACCTTAATTGTCGATGTTGACATGAATTTATTGAAAGAATTACATGAGCACGGAAGTGTAAACACCATGAAAGACAGAAGAACAGATTTATACCAACTTAAAAAACTGAAATAGATGAAAATACTATTGTTGTTTTTAACCTTTTCTACATTTTGTTTTGCTCAAAACACTTTACATTATAACGATGAAAAAGGTTCTGAAAAAGCTACTTTACAAGATATAAAATGGCTTGCTGGAAACTGGAAAGGTGAAGCTTTTGCTGGAACTTATGAAGAAAATTGGAGCAAACCGTTTGGTGGTTCAATGATGTTTAACTTTAAACTTGTTGTAGAAGGAAAAACAGTGTTTTATGAATTAGGTCATATCGTTGAAAAAGATGGAACTCTTTTATATCAAATCAAACATTTTGATGCTAATTTAAACGGTTGGGAAGAAAAAGACGAATCCGAAGATTTTAAATTCATTAAAAAAGAAAGCAACAGAATGTATTTTGATAATTTTACTTTTGAATATATTTCAGAAAATGAAGTAAAACTTTATGCTTATTTTGAAGATTCTAAAGATGAAGTTGTTTTTAATTTTAAGAAGTAAATTATGAGTAAAAACTGTTTAGAATGTAACGATAAAATTATAGGTAGAGAAGACAAAAAGTTTTGTTCTGACGGTTGTCGTAATGCTTACAACAACAAAATGAACAAAGATCAAAATAATTTAATGCGTAATATAAATAATAAATTGCGTAAAAATTATAGAATTCTTTGTGACTTAAATCCTGAAGGAAAAGGAAAAACTACTAAAACTAAATTGCTAAGTAAAGGATTTGATATGGAGTTTTTTACAAGTATTTTAAATACAAAAACCGGAAATACTTATTTTTTTCTATACGATCAAGGCTATAGATTATTGGAAGATGAATTTATAATGTTAGTTAAAAAAGAAGTTTAGACTTTAGAAGCTAAATGAAAGAAGAAAGAAAAAAAATTTCAATTTTAGGAATCGGTTGGCTTGGATTTCCATTAGCTAAAAAGTTAATAGAAACTGGTTATGATGTAAAAGGTTCAACAACTTCTGAAAGTAAATTAGACCTTTTGAGACGCAATGACATTCAACCTTTTCAAATTGAGCTTTCTGAAACTGAAATTAAAGGAAATATAGCTGGCTTTTTAGAAAATTCGGAAGTTTTAATTATTGACATTCCTCCAAAATTACGAAGTAATCCATCAGAAAACTTTGTCAAGAAGATCAAATTATTAATTACAAAAATTGAAAAATCAACTGTAAAAAAAGTTCTTTTTATTAGTTCAACAAGTGTTTATGCTGATGTTTTTCCTATTGTTGAAATTGATGAAAATACAATGCCAAATCCAGATTCTGAAAGTGGAAAACAATTGCTTCAAACTGAAGGTTTATTACTTTCTAACTCAAATTTCCAAACTACAATTCTTCGTTTTGGAGGTTTAATCGGTGAAGACAGACATCCTATAAAGTTCTTAGCAGGAAAAAAAGACATTGAAAACCCAGATGCTACTATAAACTTAATTCATCAAGAAGATTGTATTGGAATAATTTGTGAGATTCTGAATCATGTTCAGCATAACAACTTAATTTTGAATGCTGTTTCTCCTTATCACCCAACTAGAAAAGAATATTATAGCCAAAAAGCGAATGAAAATGATTTGCCTTTGCCTGAATTTGATGAATCAAAAAAATCTCTTGGAAAAATAATCAATAGTAAAAAAGTGTTAGAATTTTTGAATTACAAATTCAAAAGAGAAGATCTTTTCTAAAATAATCCTTAGATTTATTTTATGGAAACAGCATTGATCAAAACACCTTTAGGGTTTACAGAAATAATTGGAGATGAAAACGGAATTTCAAAAATTCATGTTTTTGATGAGGAACAAAAAGTTTCCAAAAAAATTCCTCTTGAACTACAAGAAGCAGTAAACCAAATTCAAGATTATTTTGAAGGAAATAGAAATGATTTCAATTTCAAATTAAATCCAAAAGGAACAGCTTTTCAACAAAAAGTTTGGCAAGAACTATTAAATATTCCTTACGGAAAGACAATGTCTTATCAAGAACTTTCTATAAAATTAGGTGATATAAAAGCAATTAGAGCTGTAGCCAATGCAAATGGAAAAAATCCTCTTTGGATTGTAGTTCCTTGCCACAGAGTTATAGGTTCAGATGGTTCATTAACTGGTTATGCAGGTGGTTTGTGGCGAAAAAAATGGTTGTTAGATCATGAAAATCCTGTGAAACAACAATCTTTATTTTAAAATCTATTTTGAATTCTCTTTTTTGTATAGAAATTTCATTAAATTCGTTGTAAACTTTTTACTATGAGATTTCTCAAAAAACTCTTCAAATGGTTTGCTATTGTTTTAGTAAGCGTTATTATTTTAATGTATATTTTTGATGTAGATTATTTACTTAGAGCAGTTAGAACCATTTATTTCAGAGGCTATACAACCGCTTTTTTAGAAGACTACACACATTTTCCTAATAGAGAAATCAAAAAAGGAACAGCACAACCTTGGAATATTGCTAAAGATTATAATTCTGTTGAAGCAACTCCAATATTAGCCAAAACCCACAAAGAACTTCAAACAGTTGCATTTTTAATTATTAAGAATGATAGCATTTGGCACGAAAGTTATTTTGATGGATTTGATAAAAACTCCAAAACCAATTCGTTTTCTATGGCAAAAAGTGTTGTGACAGCTGCACTTGGAAAGGCTATAATGCAGGGTAAAATAAAAAGTCTAGACCAAAAAGTAACTGATTTTTTCCCTGAACTAAAAGGTAAATTTGCTAAAGATGTAACAGTTGGTGATTTATCATCAATGGCTTCTGGATTAAATTGGGATGAAAAATATTATAGCCCTTTTTCAATTGTAACTCGTGCTTATTTTGATGATGATTTGAAAAAAGTGATTTTAGGATTAGAAATCAATGAAAAACCTGGTCAGTCTTTCAAATATTTAAGTGGTGCAACACAATTGTTAGCCATGTGTATTGAAAAAGCAACTGGTGAATATGTTTCTGATTATGTTTCTAAAAACTTTTGGCAACCAATGGGTGCAGAAAATGATGCTTTATGGCAATTAGATCATGAACCTGACGGAATTGAAAAAGCATATTGTTGTATTGCAAGTAACGCTAGGGATTTTGCGCGTTTTGGAAAACTATACAAGCAAAATGGAAAATGGAACGGAGAACAAATTCTTGATTCAACTTTTGTAAAAAGGTGCATTACCCCTCGTTTTGAAAATAGTCCACAATATGGTTATGGTTGGTGGATGCATAAAATTGGTGGAAAAGAGTTGTTTTACATGAGAGGTCATTTAGGACAGTTTGTAATAGTAATTCCAGAAGATGATTTAATTATTGTGCGTTTAGGCAATTTAAAAGGAGTTCAAACCGCAACTGATCCTCATAGTAATGATTTATATACTTATGTGGAAGAAGCTTATGCAATGTTAGGAGAAAGAAAATAGGGGAAAGAACAAAGAAAAAAGACACTTACTTTTTAATAATAAAAAACCATGATTGAAAAAATTAACCTCAACAATATTCTATTTTTAGATATTGAAACTGTTCCTCAAGAAACGAGTTATTTAGGAATGGATGAAGAAACCAAAAAACTTTGGGAACAAAAAACACAGTACCAAAGAAGAGACGAAGTTAGTGCAGAAGATTTTTACGAACGAGCTGGAATTTGGGCAGAATTCGGTAAAATAATCTGTATATCTGTTGGGTATTTTAACAACAAAAGTGATATTAGAAATTTTAGAGTAACCTCTTTTTTTGGAGAAGAAAAGAAAATATTACAAGATTTTTCAAACTTATTGAATGAAAATTTTCATTTAACGGCTCATCTTTTATGTGGTCATAACATCAAGGAATTTGATATTCCATTCATCGCTCGTAGAATGATTATTAACGACTTGGCTTTACCACA
>NZ_CAXBFR010000033.1:0-25056 GCF_963975005.1 uncultured Flavobacterium sp. | reverse complement strand
AGTAAATGCGTTTTGCACACCTTTTTGCTCCTGATACCCATCTAAAACAACATTTGAAGCTGCTCTGTAAGTAATTAAATTTGCATTGTAAGCGACTCCAACTGGCATTCCAGTATTATTTCTTGGAGCTGCAACTGTTGATGCCATACTTGTTCCATGGCCACATTGGTCATTTGGTCCGTCTGTTGAAGTACTCCAAGGCCAAATTGAATCTACATAAGTACCATATTTTTGAATAGTTCTTCCCGAAGAAAGTCCATTATTAAAGCTACTTCCCATTAAAACTTGATTTGGAGAAACCCCAGTATCAATTACCCCTACAGTAATTCCAGCACCAGAACTAAAACTCCATGCACTAGGAATATTGTGCTTATAGAATGTCCAAGGTGCTTTTGCATTTGGAGTAACTGTTGTATAATCCGCAGTACTTAGAGTTGCAGTATCAAATCCACAACCCGAACCTCCTGAACTTGAAGATTTATATGTGTTGTTTTCTGCTTCAAATTGAAAATACTTATAATCAGCTGGTTCGATATATCTTATATTTGGGTTTCTTCTTAATAATTCTAATGTTTCTGGTTCGTTTAGAACAACATCAATTAAATTTAAAAATTCATCTTTATTTACTAAAAATTTTTGAATCTCTGTTTTTTCTGAATTTGCTATTAAGGTTAATAATTCAGTTTCAATTTCTTGTGCTTTTGGCGATTTAGATTTATCAAAATCATTAATATCTGTTCCAAAACCAATTGTTACTAATTTGTTACCGTGTTGAGTAGCACTCCATAACATTTGTAATGATGCATTTTTCCAATAAAATTTACCTGTGCTTTTTACAGATTCATTTATTGATTCGTTAATTAGTTTTGTAGAAAGTGGATCTTTGTTAAAAGTAATGGTTGACTTTTCTACTTCAATATTTGCATCGTCTGTACACGAAACTACTACAAATAATGAAAAAACTACAATTTTTAAATATTTTTTATGCATATGATAAGTTATTAGTTTAATTATTACGAATATAGTATTTTTTTAATTTAAAATAAAATAATTTATAATTTTACAAAATAATTTTTACCAACAAAAAAAATTAAAACATGGCCATAAATATTAATGTATTTTGATTATTAACAAATCACTTAATCCTTTATTTTGAGGGATATCTAAATCATTACTTTCGGTTTGACCAACCAAAACATAACCTTTATCTTTCAACTCTACTGCGTCATAACCGAAGTCGAAATTTGTACCTCCAAAAGTTTTTTGCCATAACATTTTACCATTTGGACTAATTGTAAATGCCCAAAAATCATTTTCTCCTTTATTTTCTGTAATGTCACCATCCATACTCCTTGTATGACCAGAAATTAAAAAATTGCCATTAGATATCATTCGAATTGAATTTGATGTATCAAAACTAGAACCTCCAAATGTTTTTTCCCATAACAAAGTACCACTATCGTCGATACTAATTACCCAAACATCATTAGCACCTTTATTTGAAGAAATATGTCCATCCATACTATTGGATGTTCCAGTAATGATATAAGTATTATTTATATTTTTCACAATTCCATAAGCTTGGTCTAATTCTGAACCACCATATGATTTTTTCCAAACTAAATCTCCAACAGTATTTACTTTCACAACCCAATAATCATAACTACCGTGATTATCATCAGCGTCAAAATCACTACTTTCAGAATATCCAACCATTACAAATCCACCATCATTGGCTTCAACTACATCAAAAACCCTATCGTTTTGTGTTCCTCCAAAATAGCAATCCCATAGTTTATTTCCATTAGCATCTAATTTTTGACCATAAAACTCTCCAACTCCATGTAAAACTCCTTTATTATTTCTTCCAATTCCAGCATAATCAACATAGCCAACAACAAAATACCCACTATCTGAAGTATTAATTATTTTATGAGCATGATCGTGACTCATAAATCCATGACTTTTTGCCCAGATAAGGTTTCCTTGTGAATCTGTTTTAAATACAAAAAAATCATGCATTCCGAGATTACTTGGTACTTCACCATCACTGCTTTTACTATATCCAGCAACCACTAAAGTTCCATCAGTATTTTCAATTACGCTGTAACCTAAATCATCTTCAGAACCACCATATGTTTTACTCCACAGCAAATTTCCTTCAGAATCGTATTTAGACAACCAAATATCTTCAAATGCATATCTTTTGTCAGTAATATCACCATTACTACTTTTAGTATCACCAATTACTACAAAACCTCCATCTTGAGTAGCAATCACTCCATGAATCTCTTCAAAATCAGAACCACCAAAAGATTTAGACCATATTTTCTCACCTTCAAATGCATTATCCTTTATAGTGGATTCATCATCATTACATGATACAATAAGCAATAAAGAAAATAAAACTATTATTTTTTTCATTATTCAATTATTAATTTTTTAGAAATCGTTTTGTTTATAACTATCATATATAATCCATTAGAGAAATTTGAAGTATTAATTTCAAATTCATTTGAATTTATATTTTCAAAAGATTTAATTTTTTGTCCAATAGTATTGAAAATATTAACTGAATAAATCATTTCATTAGAAGTTATTTTTGAATATTCTTTTGATGGATTTGGATACATACTAAAAGTTTGTTTATCAAAACTTTCATTAGATAAAGTAGCCCCTTTTCTTAATACAAACAACCCTCTTTCAATATCACTTACAATAATATTTCCGCTTGCAAAATAAGGGTAAACACTCCAAGCACCATTAAAAGAATTAGAATTACTTGTTGGAAACGTATCAAAAAAACCAATTTCAGAAATTGTTCCAGAGTTGATAGAAGTTATATCAATTAAACGTAGACCGGCTCTGTAGTTTGCTAAATAAAACTCATTTCCCTTTGTATATCCGTTATGGTCTATTGCTGGAGTTGTTCCAAAATAATTAGATTTCAAAACAGGTAAATCTAAATCGGTCATATCAATAATAATTGTTTTAGTATTAAACCCAAAATTAGTTTCATCTAATTCATCACCAACCATAAAATATTTATGATCACCTGTTAACCAACCTTGGTGCGTATATGAAGTATTTTAATAAGTAAAAGTTGATAATAATATTGGATTTGTTTTATTTGACACATCAACTACAACTACTTTATCTTCATTGGCACCAAAAAATATTTCTTTCCCTATGTGTTGTGTATCTGGCCCATTATAAGTAACAATATGCGCATCATGACAATAATTTTGAGCACTATAACCACCTGCTGCAATAGGCGTTACAGGATTTTGAATGTTTATAAAATGAGGTCCACCAGAAAATGTACTTGTGCCTATTGCATAAGCAAAACCGGTAGCTTCATTAATAGAAATATTATGACAATTTCCAAATCCTGTATAATGAGCGTCTGATGTAAATGTTTGTGGTGAAGTAATATTCCTTAATCTAGTTAAATCAAAAACTTGCATTCCATGACCAGAAGCTTCGCTTACAATAAAAGCATGGTTATTATAAACTTTTATATCTCTCCAAATACTATTTGATGTAGCAGTAGGCAGTTTTCCTAAATAAATTGGAGTAGTCGGGTTAGAAATATTTACAAATGCTGTGTGACTTGTCAATCCAATTATTGCATATTCTTTATTATCTAAAGGATCTGTCCAGCCCCAAATATCATTAAATTCAGCATTTATCAAACCACCCAACTGTGTTTTTGTCATGTTAGACATTAAATCTATATTGTTACACGGAAAAATACCTGCCATACCAGAATTACAAGTTGTTTGGGCAAAAGTCAAAGCAGAAAATAAAACAATCAGACTTAATATAAAATTCTTTTTCATAAATAATAATTTAAACAAACTTATAATAATTTAAACAAACTTAATGAATATAATTAAAATAAAAAAAGGTCGCAAAATGCGACCTTTTTTTATGACTTTTTTTTTTTAGAATAAAAACTTAACTCCTACTTGTAAGTTTCCGAAAGTTCTATCAGCAACAGAATTCATTGGGTTTGCATTAAAATTAAATTCTGTAGTTTTGTCTCCTACTTTTGGAGTTGTAGTTGTAGAATTTACATTTAATATAGTAAATGATGTTTCAACAGTCAACCATTTATTTACAATGTAGTCAAAACCCGGTGAAACTTCTAATCCAAATGATGTCATTTTATCATCTGAAATCTTATCTTTTCCCATCATTACAGGTAAAGCTGCTTGACCATAGAAATATAAGTTACCACTTACATTCCAATATTTTCTTACTAAAGGTTTCACTACTAAAGTGCTATTTTCAGATGTTGTTAAAGAACCATTCTCAGATTTGTTAGAAATATTACCTACTCCCAAACCAAAAGTAACAGAAGGTGTTGCAAAATATCCAATAATTGGTAAAATCATATTAGAAGTTGATTTAACATCTCCTGTTTTTTCAGAACCAAATGACACTTGACCCGCAGCCCACCAAGTTCCTTGTAAACCTTCTTGAGCAAATGTTGCAAGACTAAATAATGATACTACTGCAATTAAAATTAATTTTTTCATTTTGTTATTGTTTTAAAATTATAATGCAAATTTATTGACAACAAAAAGCTTATTAAATGATAAAAATCATTGTTTAAAAATTATTTTAAAGGTTAAAATTTTATTGCATTTTTAATGTTTTACCTTACATTTGCATTCACATGCAAAAAACCATTAACATATTTAACAAAAGAGCTAAATTTGACTATGAAATATTAGACAAGTATAATGCTGGTATTGTTCTGACTGGAACTGAAATAAAATCAATTCGATTGGGAAAAGCATCTATTGCAGAAAGTTTTTGTGAATTTCATAACAACGAACTTTTCATTATCAATTCACATATTGAAGAATATCAATACGGAACACATTACAATCACAAATCTAAAAGTGAACGTAAATTATTATTGAATAGAAAAGAATTGAAGAAGTTAGAAAAAGATAGTCAAAACAAAGGTTTAACAATTGTTCCTTTGAAACTATATACTAACGAAAAAGGATTTGCTAAATTAGAAATCGCTCTAGCCAAAGGAAAGAAAAACTACGATAAACGTGAAACTCTGAAAGAAAATGACTCTAAGAGAGATATTGATCGTATAAAAAAATCGTTTTAGGTTTTTTTTATTAA
This sequence comes from uncultured Flavobacterium sp., assembly GCF_963975005.1. Lineage (GTDB taxonomy): Bacteria > Bacteroidota > Bacteroidia > Flavobacteriales > Flavobacteriaceae > Flavobacterium. The sequence continues at coordinate 19,905 of NZ_CAXBFR010000033.1, read as the reverse complement.
AATTTATGACTAAATTTGTCAAGAAATTAAAAGTCATTAAAAATGAATTCTTTATTAAAAAATGCTAGAGAACAAAAAAATCTAAAAACTCGTGAGTTAGCTCAACTTATTGGTATTGACCAGGCATTAATAAGCAAATTCGAGAGTGGTTCAAGAAAACCAACGAAAGAGCAAATAAAAAAACTATCCGAAATTTTAGAAATTAATTATGAAACTTTAATTATTGAATGGATTAAAGAAAAAATATTATATGAAATTAAAGATGAAGAATTTGGTTTAAAGGCATTACAATTAGCCGAAGAAGAAGCAATTTATAATGCAGCCTTTAAAAGGAAACCTCTTTCAAAAAATCTTCAAAATATTTTAGCTGAAATAGATTTATTAAAAAAAAAATTAGATAATTTTCGTCAATTTGATAGTTTTAGAATTGCTCAAGCATTAGAATTAGAATACACTTTTGAAAGCAATAAAATTGAAGGAAATACTTTAACATTAAGAGAAACTGATTTAGTTGTCAATGAAGGATTAACTGTTTCAGGAAAAAGCATGAGAGAGCATCTTGAAGCGATTAATCATCAAGAAGCAATTAACTACATCAAACAATTAATAGAAAGAAATTTTCAGCTTAATGAAAGAGAAGTACTATCCATTCACAACTTAATACTTCGAGGGATTATTCCAGAAGATGCTGGCAAGTATAGAAAAGTGCAAGTTATGATAAAAGGTAGCGCTCATATGCCACCACAACCTTATTTGGTTGCAAAAGCTATGGAAGATTACTTTATCTGGTTTTTAGAAAACAAAAACAAGTTGCATCCTATTATTCTAGGAGCAGAAATGCACGAGCGCTTAGTAACTATTCATCCTTTTATAGATGGAAATGGAAGAACTTCTCGTTTAATTATGAATCTTATACTTTTACAACATGGTTATGTAATTGCAAATATCAAAGGAGATTATGATTCAAGAATGAGGTATTATAAAGCATTGGAAATAGCTCAAATTTCTAACAATAAAGAAGATTTTTTAATGTTAATTGCTCAAATAGAAAAAGATTGTTTAGAAAGATATATTTCAATAATTAAACAATAATTTAAACGAATTTCATCAAAAAAATTCGCTTTTAATTCTTATTTTCCAATAATGGCACAAATCTAAATTCACCAAATTCATGTTTTTCAAATTGGGTTTCATTCTTACGAATCAACATCGTCATAATTTGATGCTCTTCTCCCAAAGGTATGACTAATTTTCCTCCAATTTTCAATTGAGCCATCAAAGGTTGTGGAATAAAAGGTGCTCCAGCAGTTACAATTATACTATCAAAAGGGGCAAATTCAGGTAAACCTTTATAACCATCTCCAAAAATTACTCGCTTAGGTCTTATGCCTAATTTTGGTAATAAAAGAGATGTTTTTTTAAATAATTCATTTTGCCGTTCAATAGTATAAACTTTTGCGCCCATAGTGCATAAAACAGCCGTTTGATAACCACTTCCTGTACCTATTTCAAGAATAGTATCATCTTTTTTTACATCTAAAAGTTGGCTTTGAAAAGCAACAGTATAAGGTTGTGAAATAGTTTGATCAGCACCAATTGGAAAGGCTTTGTCTTGATATGCAAAATCCTCGAAACTTGAATTCAAAAATAAATGCCTTGGAATAGTTTTTATAGCTTCTAAAACATTTTTATCTGTAATTCCTTTTTCTTCAAGAAGTTTAGCTAATTGATTTCGAAGTCCTTGATGTTTGGATGTATTTTTCAACTTGGGTTATAATTTTAGGGGTAAAAATATACCTAAAAATTCCAAAAAGCAAATCCCAAATTCCAAAATATATAGATTAAATAAAATAGTTCTTTTTTATCCCTTTAAATTGGAATTTGGAATTTCTACTATTGGAATTTCTTATATATTTAGTACTTTTGATAAAATTTAATTTTTATGATAAAAGTCGGAGTTTTAGGTGCTGGTCATCTTGGAAAAATACATTTACGATTATTACAACAATCTGAAAAATATGAATTAGTTGGTTTTTATGATGAAAATCAAGAAAACGGAAAAAAAGTTGCAGCCGAATTTGGGTATAAACAGTTTGATACTATTGCTAAATTAATTCACGCAGTTGATGTAGTTGATATTGTAACGCCTACTCTCTCTCATTATAAATGTGCTAAAGTTTCAATTAAAAGTGGTAAACATGTTTTTATAGAAAAACCAATTTCTACAACTGTTGAAGAAGCAGAAGAAATTATTGCTTTATCCAAAGAATATAATGTAAAAGGACAAGTTGGACACGTAGAACGATTCAATCCTGCTTTCATTGCTGTGAAAGATCAAATCGAAAGTCCTATGTTTATTGAAACACATCGTTTGGCTGAATTCAACCCAAGAGGTACAGATGTTCCTGTGGTTTTAGATTTAATGATTCACGATATTGATGCCATCTTGAGTGTTGTAAAATCGAAAGTAAAAGCGGTTCATGCAAGTGGCGTTTCTGTTTTGAGTCAATCTCCAGATATTGCCAATGCTCGAATTGAGTTTGAAAATGGTTGTGTTGCCAACATTACTTCAAGTAGAATTTCGATGAAGAATATGAGAAAATCTCGTTTCTTTCAAAAAGACGCTTATATTTCGGTTGATTACTTAGAAAAAATTTGTGAAGTTGTGAAAATGAAAGAAGCTCCAGAAGTTCCTGGTGATTTTGATATGATTTTACAAAATGCAGAAGGAGAGAAAAAACAAATCTATTTTGATAACCCAGAAGTAAATGTAAATAATGCTATCTTAGATGAATTAGACACTTTTGCTGATGCAATTAAAAACAACACAACTCCAGTTGTAACATTAGAAGATGGTACAGAGGCTTTGAGAGTAGCTTATATGATTATTGATTCTATGAACGAAAAGTAAATAAAATAAAGTTTAGAATATGAAATGTTTTCACTTGATCTTTTTTTTTATTTGTATTAGTTCTTTTTTACAAAATAGTTCAAAAATTAAAATTGATGATGTCAAAAAAGAAATAAATGAAAATAATATATCATTAGACTCTCTAGGAATAAATTCTAACAATAAATTAAATATTAATGAACAAAAAATAATTAATATTTTAAATAATAATGACAAATTAATTGATTTTAACAATGAAAAGATAGTATTCATAACTGGTTCTGCAGGAAGGTCAATTGTAAATAAACAATCCTTTTTTATAGATTTTAAAAACAGAATTAATAATAACAATACATTATCATTTTCAATAATACATTTAGAGGCTAAACAAAAAGAAAAATCTGGTTTTGATTATGTTATTACATTTTGGGTAAAGACATTTAATCCAAATTCACAAAAAACATTAAAAGAACTAAATAAAATAAGTCATAAATATTAAATATAAATAATGAAACAAATAGCTGTAATTGGAGCTGGAACAATGGGTAATGGAATTGCTCATACCTTTGCTCAATCAGGATTTACTGTAAAATTAATCGATATTTCTGAAAAATCATTAGAAAAAGGAATGGCAACGATTGCTAATAACCTAGACAGAATGGTTTCAAAAGGAACAATATCTGAAGACGATAAACACAAAACAATTTCAAACATCATAACTTATACTGATATTAAAGATGGTGTTGTTGGTTGTGATTTAGTAGTTGAAGCTGCCACAGAAAATGTGGGGTTAAAAATGAAAATTTTTAAAGAATTAAGTGATACTTGTGATCATAATGTGATTTTAGCATCAAACACTTCTTCAATTTCTATTACGCAAATTGCAGCACAAGTAGTTCATCCAGAACGCGTTATTGGAATGCATTTTATGAATCCAGTGCCAATTATGAAATTGGTCGAAATCATTCGTGGTTATTCAACTTCTGATGAAGTGACTAAAATCATTATGGATTTATCAGTGAAATTAGGTAAAACTCCAACAGAAGTTAACGATTATCCTGGTTTTGTGGCAAATAGAATTTTAATGCCAATGATAAACGAAGCTATTGAAACTTTATATAACGGTGTTGCTGGTGTTGAAGAAATTGATACAGTTATGAAATTGGGAATGGCTCATCCAATGGGACCGTTACAATTAGCCGATTTTATTGGATTAGACGTTTGTCTTTCAATATTAAATGTAATGTATGATGGTTTCAAAAACCCAAAATATGCTCCTTGTCCTTTATTAGTTAATATGGTGATGGCTGGAAAATTAGGTGCAAAATCTGGAGAAGGTTTCTATGATTATGCAGAAAGCAGAAAAGCAGAGAAAGTTTCAAAACAATTTTCAAAATAATTAACAATGGATAATTGATAATTGATAATTTGTACTGATTATCAATTGTTAATTGTCAATTATCAATTGAATAAATGAGCAAAATAATTCCTTTTAAAGCCGTTCGTCCTGCATCTGATAAGGTTGGTTTAGTTTCGTGTAGAAATTACGACGATTACAGTTCTGCTGAATTAGCCGCATCGTTAAATTTTAATCCATATTCTTTCTTACATGTTATAAATCCTGCCTATGTAAATGCTCAAAAAATAACTTTAGACAAACGTTTTAAGGGTGTTGCTTTAAAATATCAAGATTTTAAAAACGAAAAAATATTTATTCAAGAAGAAAGTTCTGTTTTTTATGTTTACGAGATTAAAACCAAATCAGATAGATTTACTGGAATAATTGCTGGAACTTCTGTACAAGATTATCAAAATGATGTTATAAAAAAACACGAAGACACGTTGCAATATCGTGTAGAGATGTTTAAAGATTATTTGCATCAAACCGGATTTAATACAGAACCCGTTTTAATAACTTATCCAGACAGTGTTGAATTAAATACTTGGATTTTACTCAAAAAACAAAACGAACCTTTATATCAGTTTACAACAACAAATAAAGAAAAACATTCGCTTTGGAAAATAGAAACAGAGCACGACATTAATTGGCTGCAAGAACATTTCGAAAATATTCCCAATTTATATATTGCAGATGGACATCATCGTTCGGCTTCTGCAGAATTGCTTTATGAAGAGGATAAGCATTCTCAAAATAGAAATTTACGCTATTTTATGAGTTTTTTAATTCCAGAAAGTAATGTGAAAATTTATGAATACAATAGAATTGTTCGTGATTTAAATGGAAATTCTAAAGAAGAGTTTTTAAAAAAATTAGAAGAAAATTTCATCATTAAAATTAAAGAGCAAGAATTATGGAAACCACAAGATAAGTTCGAATTCGGAATGTATCTAGACGGAAATTTTTACGCTCTATTTTACAAGATAAGCAATCATGAAACCAGTATTTTAGAAAATTTAGACGCTCAAATTCTTTACAATAAAGTTTTAAATCCTATATTAGGAATTGAAGATTTAAGAAATGACGAAAGAATTGATTATATCTCTGGAAAACAATCTATTGCAGCTATAAAACTAGTAATTGATGAAGGAGAATTTGAAGTTGGTTTTATGCTTTATCCTTCAAACATCAATGAAATTAAATCCTTTGCAAACAACAATTTAATCATGCCACCAAAAAGTACATATATTGAACCTAAATTCAGGAGTGGCTTGATGGTTTATGAGTTGTAATTTTAAAATAATTAAAAAAGGAATACAGATTTAAGAAATTATTAAAATTTTTAAAATTTCTTAAATCCATGTTCCAAAAAAATAAAAAGAATGTCAATAGCAAACAACTTACAAACTATTAAGTCACAATTACCAGCAAACGTAACACTTGTTGCAGTTTCAAAAACTAAACCTGTGTCAGATTTGATGGAAGCTTATGAAGCTGGTCAACGTATTTTTGGAGAAAACAAAATCCAAGAAATGACCGAAAAATGGGAAGAAATGCCCAAAGATATTCAATGGCAAATGATTGGTCACGTTCAAACTAATAAAGTCAAATATATGGCTGAATATGTGAGTTTGGTTCATGGTGTTGATAGTCTAAAATTGTTTAATGAAATAAACAAACAAGCCAAAAAACACAATCGAGTTATTGATGTGTTATTGCAAATGCATATTGCCGAAGAAGAAACAAAATTTGGTTTAGATGAAAATGAATTGAATGTGATTCTAAAACAAGTTAAAGATGATAAAAACAAATACGAAAACATCAAAATAGTTGGTTTAATGGGAATGGCAACTTTCACTGAAAATCAAAACCAAATTAAAAAAGAATTTCTTCATTTAAAATCAATTCTTGAAAAACTGAAAACTGAACACTATCAACTGAACACTCTCTCAATGGGAATGAGTGGTGATTATCAACTTGCAATTGAATGTGGAAGCACAATGGTAAGAATTGGAAGTAGTATTTTTGGAGGAAGAAAATAGCAAAAATAAAATAGAGAAAAGATAGCAAAAATACTTTCCAACTTTGTAACTTTGTTTCTTTACAATCCTAAAGAAAAAGAAAATTTACGCAATCCTCGACATAGAAACTACTGGTGGACAATTTAATGAAGAAGGAATTACCGAAATTGCTATTTACAAATACAATGGACATGAAGTAATCGATCAATTCATTAGTCTTGTTAATCCCGAAAAACCGATTCAACCTTTTGTGGTTAAACTAACCGGAATTAACAATGCCATGTTACGTTCTGCTCCAAAATTTCACGAAGTAGCCAAAAGAATTATTGAAATTACTGAAGGTTGCATTGTAGTAGCTCACAATTCATCATTTGATTATAGAATTTTAAGAACCGAATTTGACCGTTTAGGTTATAAATACATTCGTCCAACTATTTGTACGGTTGAATTATCCAAAAAATTAATTCCTGAACAAGCTTCTTATAGCTTGGGGAAATTAGTTCGTTCCCTTGGAATTCCTGTGACAGATAGACATCGTGCAAGTGGCGATGCTTTAGCAACCGTAAAGTTATTTAAACTTTTACTTTCAAAAGATTCCACAAAAGAAATCGTTAAAAGCTACATCAAAACAGAAGTTAAACCTGGAATGGCTCCAAAACTTCTTGATATTGTTGAAAGTTTACCTAATAAAGTCGGAATCTATTACATTCACAATGAAAAAGGTGATTTAATTTACATTGGAAAAAGTAAAAATATTAAAAACAGAATTAATCAACACTTTACCTCAAAAGTTTCAAAGTCCATCAAAATTCAAAAACAGGTTTATGCTGTGACTTATGAAGAAACGGGTTCTGAATTAATTGCACTGTTGAAAGAAAGCGAAGAAATCAAAATAAACAAACCCATTTATAATAGAGCTCAACGCAAAACCTTGTTCAATTGGGCTATGTATTCTGAAAAAAATAAAGAAGGTTATATTGCTCTAAAAGTAACCAAAACCGATGGCAGAAAAAAAGAAATAACTTCATTTACGTCGCTTCAAGAAGGTAAAAATGCTTTGTTTAGCATTACGGAAAAATACAATTTATGCCAAAAAGTCAATGGGATTTATGATACTAAAAAAAGTTGTTTTCAATATGATATAAATCAATGTTTTGGAGCTTGTATTGAAAAAGAAAACCCAGAAGAATATAACAAAAGAGTCCAAGATTTTATTCAGAATAACTCTTTTGAAAGTAACAATATGGTTATCATAGATAGAGGTAGAACTAATTCTGAAAGAAGTGCAATTCTTATAGAAAATGGTGTTTATAAAGGCTATTGTTTTTATGATTTGAATTACCAAATAAGTAACATCGAAATTCTTAAAAATCTAATCATTCCTATGCAGAATAATAGAGATACACGTTCTATTATTCAATCGTATATGCGAAAAAACAAGAACCTTAAAATTGTGAAATTTTAATTGATTATCTTTGAATATATTTAATTAAAATGGTGAGAAAAAAATCTCTTTTTGAAAAATTAAGACAAAAGGCCTTTATTATAATTTACGGAACTAATACAGTTTCTGGAAGGCTCTTTGATTTAATTCTTTTAGGCGTTATTGTATTAAGTGTAATACTAGTAATGTTAGAAACTGTTCAAGGTTTTGATACTAAATATCATAAAGAAGTTGTCTTTTTAGAATGGGTTATTACTATTTTCTTTACGGTTGAATATATTTTAAGAATTATTACTACAAAAAAACCATTAAGATATATATTTAGCTTTTATGGTATAATTGATTTAGTAGCTGTTTTACCAATGTACATGTCTCTTTTTATAGTAGGATCAAGTGTATTGTCTATTGTTAGAGCATTTCGTTTGTTGCGTTTATTTAAGATTCTTAATCACCCACAATTTACAGGGCAATCATTACATTTAAAAGAAGCTATGGTTGCTAGTAGAGGCAAAATTGTAGTATTCATTTATTTCGTGCTTATTAGTGCTGTTTTTATCGGTTCTTTAATGTATGTTATTGAAGGTGCAGAAAGTGGATTTACAAGCATTCCAATAAGTATTTATTGGACTATTGTTACTTTAACAACTGTTGGTTATGGAGATATTTCTCCAATAACACCCTTGGGACAATTTATTGCTTCTTTCGTAATGATATTAGGATACGGGATTATTGCTGTACCAACTGGAATTGTCTCAGCTGAATATTCAATGACCAAAAAAAATCGTATTGGCGTAATTGTTTCTACTAAAACAGACAAATCTTGTTCTGCTTGTGGTAAAAATGATCAAAGAAAAAAAGCCTCTTATTGTTACAATTGTGGAAATGAATTAAATAATGAATAACTATCTAATCGTGATTGTTGGTCCGACAGCAATTGGAAAAACTGCTTTAAGTATTAAATTGGCTCAACATTTTGGTTGTGATATCCTTTCGTGCGATAGTCGTCAGTTTTTTAAGGAAATGAAAATTGGTACAGCAGTTCCAAATGAGACAGAATTAGCAGCTTCCAACCATCATTTTATCCAAAACAAATCAATTTTTGAAAATTATACAGTTGGTGATTTTGAGAAAGAAGCAATTTCCAAATTAAAAGAATTATTCAAAGAAAATAACATTCAAATTGTTGTTGGTGGTTCAGGTTTATACGTGAATGCTATTTTACAAGGTTTTGATGATTTTCCTGAAGTTTCAAATGAAATTCGGGAAAATGTAAGAAATCAATATGAAGAAAAAGGTTTGGAATTTCTTCAGAATAAATTGAAAGAATTAGATAGTAACTACTACGCTACTCTTTTAAATGAAAATCCTCAAACCTTACAAAATCCTCAACGAATGATGCGTTTTGTAGAAGTTTGTTTGGCTTCAGATTTACCATATTCATCATTTTTAAATCAGAAAAAAAATCAAAGAAATTTCATTCCAATTGTCATTGGATTGGAAGCTGAACGAGAAATTATGTACAATAGAATAAATCAAAGAGTTGATAATATGATGAACGACGGATTACTTGAAGAAGCCAAAAGAGTTTATCCAAACAAAACATTAAATGCTTTACAAACGGTTGGATATCGAGAATTGTTTGATTATTTTGATGAAAGAAAACAATCAAGTAAGGTTGAAAGTTCAGAAGATTACCGATTACTCGGGAATGCTATCGAACAAATAAAAATGAATACCCGAAGATTTGCCAAACGTCAATTGACTTGGTTTAAACGTAATGAAAACACAATTTGGTTTGATTTTCAAACGGAAAATTCAAAAATTATTAATACAATTTCAGAAAAAATAAAAAATGCCAATTAGTCCTAATTTCACTTCAATATACGAACAAGAATTCGAATTATCTTTTTTAAACTGCTATCCAAATGGTTTATTAAAGTACACTGATTTATGTAATTTTATTCAAATTGTTGCAGGAAATCATGCCGATTTAGGTGGAATTAGTTATTCTGATATGCAAACAAAAAACCAAGCTTGGGTTGTAAGTAGAATGCGATTAGAAATAGCTAAATTGCCCAAATGGCGTGATAAAGTTGTTGTTAAAACTTGGATAAAAACTTTAGAGAATTCACGTTCTATTCGTTGTGTTGAGTTTTATTTAAATGAAGAAAAGATTATAGGTTGCGAAACTTTTTGGGTTGTTATCAATACCAAAACAAGGAAACCAGATAGTTTAGTCTTACCACACAATCATTTTGAAAAATTTAAAAGTGATGCTACTCAAAAAAATACTGATAAAATAACAATTGGTTCAGATTTAAACGTTGTAGGAAATAAAAAAGTACTTTTCTCAGATTTAGATGTTGTAAATCATGCTAACAATGTAAAATATTTAGAATGGTGTTTGGATTTTGAAAACCCTAAAAATTTATTATTAAGTAAAGTCAAAGCCTTTGACATGAACTTTATGCGTGAACTTAATTTAAATGATGAAGCTGAAATAAGCAAGTCATCAATCGAAAATGAAAGTGTATTTACTATTTCAAAAGAAGACAAAATTGCTTATGCTTTAAAAATTGAGTGGAAATAAAAAATAGTTTTTTGAATAACGCAACTAAATAGTTTTTTTATCATCTATCATTAAATAAACTTTTGTATGAAAAATTGTATTGTTTTGTTTTTTATCTTCTCTTTCTATTCTTGCAGTATTCCATATGATTTAGAAACAAGATATATTATTGAAACTAAACTAGTTGATTCTAATGGAAATGCTATTGCAAATGAAGAATTTTCTATTTATGTGAGTACTAATGAAAGTAAAACTTTATTCTATGGAAATAGTAATGGAGAAACTATTTCAAGTTCAATTTCTGACAAAAATGGTTTTATCAAAATGATTTTTCCAAAACCAGATGTTCAAAATTTTTCTCTTTCTTTCAACAGTGAAAACAATTATATTACTGGCTATTTGAGTAAAAATATATTCAACATCAAACCAGAAAATTTTATTGATTATAAATTGGTTTTAAATGAAATCAAGTTAGCTAAATATAACGAAATCACTAATTTTAATATTGAGTTAAATCAAGTAACTCAAAATAAAGAATTAAGGAAAATTGAAATTATTGGTCAAGTTTATACCCAAAATGAAAATTTAAATCCAGATTCAAATCTTGAAAATTATTATGATTTACAAACTTATTTCTCATTATTTAAAAATCAAAATTTCACTCTAAAATATTCTGTTTTTAATTATACAACTATGCTTTTAGAGGAAAATAATGTCAATTTAAGCATCAGCGATCAACCTATTAATTACATCTTAACTTATTAAAAGCTTTTCGATGAAAAAGAATATACTTTTAGTTTTACTTTTACTTTTAAGTAGTCAAAGCTTTTATTGCCAAGAAAACAAATCGGTAAAAAAAATCAGTTTTGAGCCTTATTTTAGACTTAATTATGTCATATCTATTCAAACTGGCAATCATTCTTTAGCTAAAGATTTTGACTCTAAATCAGGTTTAAATGCTAACTTATCACTTGTTTCATATGGTGCTTTAAATTTTAATGCTGGTTATGAATTTTCTCAATATAAAGTAACTAGTATTTCAAATGTTGGAGATATTAACCATGTAAATTTTTCAGTAATTTATGGTGAATTTGATTATGATGTTACTGTTTACAATAATTTTAAAGTCATTCCTACAATTGGTTATGGTTATGTAAGTAATAAATATAAATCTAACAATAGAAATTTTGGTATTCAAGAAGGTACCGAAGTAAGATTAGGAACTTTATTGAATTATAACTTTACTAAAACGTTTTCTACTTTTGTAGGCTTCAATTATATATTTACAAATTTAAATATAAATACCAATAAAGACTATGAAGACTATTTTGGAAAAGCAAATAGGTTTCAAATAAGTTTAGGGATAAAGTTTGAATAATTTATATAAAAAAAGCCCTAATTTCTTAGAGCTTTCGGTTTTACAAAATATAATCTGTACTTATAAAGTTTGAGGCTTTTTTATCTAATAATTCATTTAAAATAGCATTATTATATTCATTGTCCTTAGAAGCCACAAATGTTCTTATTGAAAAAGTACGCAGTGCATCATGAACACTTAATGTTCCGTAAGCTGAATCTTTTCTCCCTGTAAAAGGATAAACATCTGGTCCTCTTTGACATGAACTATTTAAATTAACTCTACAGACCAAATTCACTAAAGTGTCAATTAATGGTGCGAGTGTATTTGTGTTTTTTCCAAATACGCTGACTTGTTGTCCATAATTTGATTCAGCCATATCATCTAAAGGTTCTTCAATATTAGTAAATGACAAAATCGGAATAATTGGTCCAAATTGCTCTTCTTTATACAAACGCATTTTTTTATTTACAGGATACATTACAGCTGGAAAAATATAATTATCTGTAATATTTCCACCTTTATCATTTATGATTTTTGCTCCTAAATTAATTGCATCATCAATTAATTCTTGAATATAAGCTGGTTTTTCTTTTTCAGGTAAAGGAGTTAATTTAACACCTGCTTCCCATGGATTGCCAAATTTTAAAGCATCAACTCTAGCCGAAAAACGTTTATTAAAATCTTCAATAATATCTTTATGAACATAAAGTACTTTTAAAGCGGTACATCTTTGTCCATTAAAAGATAATGTTCCAGCAATACATTCATCAATAGCTAAATCTAAATCGGCATCAGGCAAAACAATAGCAGGATTTTTAGCTTCTAAACCTAACACCAACCTTAATCTATTCTTTTTAGGATGAATAGATTGCAAAGCATTAGCAGAAACACTATTTCCTATTAGAGCTAAAACATCAACTTTTCCTGTTTCCATTATTGGTGATGCAACTGTTCTTCCTCTACCAAAAACAACATTAATTACTCCTTTTGGAAAACTCTTTTGAAAAGCTTCTAGAAGTGGTGTTATAAGTAAAACTCCATGTTTTGCAGGCTTAAAAATTGCTGTGTTTCCCATAATTAATGCAGGAATAAGCAGGCAAAAAGTTTCATTTAAAGGATAATTATAAGGTCCTAAACAAAGTACAACTCCTAACGGTCCACGTCTAATATGAGCATTTATACCGTCACTTTTACTGAATTTGGCACTATCTCTGTCCATGTTTTTATAATCTTCGATAGTATCATAAATGTATTCGATAGTTCTATCAAATTCTTTTTCAGAATCGGCTAAATTTTTGCCAATTTCCCACATTAAAAGTTTTACGATTTCGCTACGTTTGGTTTTCATCATTTTTACAAACGTGTCCATACATTTTATTCGGTCTATAACCTTCATTGTTGGCCATAAACCTTGCCCTTTATCATAAGCCAAACAAGCTGAATCTAATGCTTCCAAAGCTTCCTTTTTACCTAGATTTGGAATACTACCTAATAATGTTGGTTTATATGCTGAAGTAGATGATATTGTAGAAAAAACTTCTGTAGTTTCTCCTTCCCAAGTTTTTAAGTCGCCTGATACCAAATAACTTTTTTGATGTATTAACTCTTTTATTTTATATTCTTCTGGAATTTCTGCAAATGAAGTATTCATAGATCAAATTTTTAGTATTATCAGCTAAATTACTTAAATTTATCAGAAAAATTCTTAAATAATTATTACTATTTAAAAGAAATGCCATTTTAATTACAAATTAACTATTTAAGCCTAAAATAGATAACGTGAAATCGTTTTCGTTCAAATATAATTGAATAAAAAAAGCCCTAATTTCTTAGAGCTTTCAATATTACAGGGTCATTTATTTCTTTATAACCAATCTAAATCCTTCACCATGAATATTTAGTATTTCTACATTTTCATCTGGTTTTAAGTATTTACGGAGTTTAGCAATGTAAACATCCATACTTCTTGAAGTAAAGTAGTTATCGTCTCTCCATATTTTTGTTAAGGCCAATTCTCTTGGCATAACATCATCAACATGTAAAGCTAACATTTTAAGTAATTCACATTCTTTTGGAGATAATTTTGAAGGTTCTTGACCATCAAACGAAAGTTGCCTTAATTTAGAGTTTAAATGAAATTTACCAATTGTAAATTCAAAAACAGTAGAATCTGGTTTAGTTTCAGCACTTTTTCTTTGAATAATTGCTTTGATTTTCATCAATAAAACTTCACTATCAAAAGGCTTATTCAAATAATCATCTGCTCCAACTTTATATCCTTTTAACACATCTTCTTTCATAGATTTTGCCGTTAAAAAAACAATTGGCACATCTTGATTTTTTTCACGAATTTCTCTAGCTAAAGTATAACCATCTTTGTAAGGCATCATTACATCCAAAATACATAAATCATATGTGTCTTTTTTGAATTTTTCAAAACCTTCCATTCCGTTTTTGGCATGCGTTACTTCAAAATCATTTAACATTAAATAATCTTTTAGTATTGCTCCAAAGTTTGGATCATCTTCAACTAATAATATTTTTTTTGCTGCTTCCATAGTATTTTATATTTTTCTTTAATTTATAATTGGCATTTTAATAGTGAAAGTACTGCCTTTTCCTTTTTCACTTTCAACAGAAATATATCCGTTGTGGTCATCTATAATTTGTTTAACATAAGAAAGTCCTAAACCATGACCTTTTACATTATGAACATCACCAGTATGTTCTCTAAAAAACTTTTCAAAAACTCTCTTTTGAGCTGATTTACTCATTCCTATTCCGTTGTCTTTTATTTTAATTAGAATAAAATCTCGCAGATTTTCAGTATGAATATTTATTATCGGTCGCTCAACCGAATATTTTATAGCATTATCTAAAATGTTTACAATCACATTTGTAAAGTGAGAATCATTTAATAATGTTGTTGTTCTTGTTGCTTCTAAATCTGTTGTTATTTCTCCTTGTCTATCTTCAATAATCAAAGCAATATGTTCTACCGCATCTTCAACTATTTCATGAATATTATGAGGTTCTTTAATGATATCTAATTCTTTCTTTTCTAATTTTGAAATACGCAATACATTTTCTACTTGAGCATGCATCCGTTTATTTTCATCTTTAATCATTTGCAAATAGCGCTGTACTTTCTCTTTATCATCAATGACTTTAGGGTTTTTTATAGCATCTAAAGCTAAATTAATTGTAGCAATAGGTGTTTTTAGCTCGTGAGTCATATTATTAATAAAATCAGTCTTAATTTCTGAAATTTGTTTTTGTGTGATCAATTGTTTTAAAGCACTCACATAAGTCAAAATAATAATCAAAGTCAACATCAGTGATAGCGCCACGACCCAAAAAATCGAAGACAAAACGTACTTGTTTTTCTGAGGAAAAGTCACTAATAATTGATAACGACTATTACCATCTAAATCTTGAAAAATAGGTACTCCAAATGTGGTATTCTTATCATAATTAAAATTCTCTGATTTTAACTTTGTAGCTAATCCATTGTTATAAACACTAAACTCAAATGGTGTTTTTACTTCATATTTATTGAGTTCGTTAAACAAAATTCGTTCTAAATCATCTTTTGATAATCGCTCATAAATTGATTTTTGAGCCATTACATCTTTAAATGAAATTTCAAATTGTGCTCTGTCTAGAATGTCTAGATTTCCTTTGTTTTCAATAGTTACATTTGGGGTATTTCTTAAGCTTATTGACGAATTATCAATTCCATTTCCATTATAAACTTCCGTTTTACGCTCTGCAACATATGATTTTATAGAGGATGAATCTGCTTTTTTATCAAAGAACGTTCCTTTTATATCAAAATCTTGTGGAATTATTGAATTAGAATAAATTATGGTTTCGTTAGTATTATTATTCTTTGAGATATAATAAAAATTTCTAATATCACTTTGCTTAGGTAGTTTTCCAAGACTATCTGCCATTTGATTAAACCTTTTATAAAAAGTATAAAACTCTCTATCATTGATTTTTTGTGATACATTTCCAATAACTTGCTGAACATGTTGCTTAAACTGTTCGTTGTTTTTTTGTAGCAACAGGTTTATCCAATAAAACTTAATTACTATTAGTCCTATTAATGATACACTCATAAAAAAAACCAATAATCTAAATCTTGCTTTGTTCATCAATACAAATTTAGTATTTTAACATAATTAATGAATATATATTAACCAAACATTAACAAAATGTACCTAAATTAGGTTATTATAAATAATTTAACAGTTCATCTAACTGAATATGAGTGTCTTTTAGGGAAGTATTTTGAATTATATAATCGCTTTTTATTTTTTTTTCTTCTTCAGGCATTTGATTGTTAATTCGCTGCAAAACACTTTCTCTATCTACATTGTCACGTTTCATTGTTCTTTCTATACGTGTTTCTAATGGTGCTGTTACTAAAATAATTGCATCACAATTTTCATAGGAACCCGATTCGAACAAAATTGCAGATTCTTTTACAACAAACTTGCAGTCTATCTTACTTTTTAACCACTTTTTAAAATGTTTTTTAACTTCTGGATGAATAATTGCGTTGAGCTGTGCTAATTTTTCTTTATCCTTAAAAACAATAGTAGCTAAAACGGCACGATTCACTTTATTATTTTCAATAACATCAACTCCAAATACCTTTTCTATCTGATTTATGACTTTTTTAGATTCAGTAATTTTTCTAGCTTCAAGATCTGCTATGTAAACAGGAATTCCTTTAGCTTTTAAATAATTTGCAACAGTAGTTTTTCCACTACCAATTCCTCCTGTTAAACCTATAATTTTTGTCATATTATTTAAAAAATAATTCTGGAAAAGCTTTTTTGGGTTCTTGCTTCAGTAACTTTACCTTAACAAATGAAAGTAAATATCCTTTTCCGTATCCATAAAACTGAATAAAAGTTGCTATAACTGATAACATTCCAACCTTTGCGCTTTTATTTTTGATTGTACTATCAATGAATAGCATCAAAAAGTATGCAAAAAGTAGTAAAATTGGTAAGTAAAATTGAAAAAAAGAAATTATAATAGCAAATAAGGTTCCAACCAAAAATAATGAAGGAAACCAAAACGTTATTTTTGAATATTCAGGATACCATAAATCTAAGATTGGCCTTGCTTTTCCAAATTTATTGACTTGAATAAAAAACTTATTCCAATCGATTCTTCGTTTATGATAAACAAACGCCTCTTTAATTAACGTAGTCTTATACCCTTTTTTCCAAAGTCTAATCGATAAATCTGGATCTTCTCCTGGATGAATGTTTCCAAAACCATTAGATTCTTCAAATGCTTTTTTAGATAAACCCATGTTAAAGCTTCTAGGTTGAAATTTTTCTACCTTTTCACTTCCACCTCGAATTCCTCCCGTAGTAAAAAACGAAGTCATAGCATAATTAATTGCTTTTTGTACATCAGAAAAACTATCTAAAGCCTTATCTGGTCCACCAAAACAATCCACATAATTTTGCTTCAACCCTTTTTTTACACTTTCAAAATAGGAAATTGGAAGAATACAATCAGAATCCAAAATGATAAAATAAGCACCAGAAGCTCTTTTCATACCATAATTTCTTGAATCTCCTGGTCCAGTATTTTCTTTAAATAAATACTTAATATTTAATTTTGAGGAAAACATCTTTACAACTTCCTCTGAAGTGTTCTTTGAACCATCTTCAATAATAACCACTTCAAAATCTAAATCAGACTGAATAGCTAAACTATCTAAAAGCTCTTTAGTTTCTTCTGGACGGTTGTAAACGGGTATGATAAACGAAAAATTCATTTGACAAAGATACTTTAATTCTAAAAAAACCACTTTAAAAAAAGTGGCTTTGTTTGTTATTGTTTAACTATTTTGATAGTCTTTGTAAAATCATCAATTTCTAAAGTAACTATATAATTTCCAGCAGCTAATTTTGATAAATCTAAAGTAGCTTCCTTATCATTAATTTTTTGACTAAAAACTTCTTGCCCCAAAGTATTTGTAATTATTACTGATGAAATTCTTGAAGAATAATTTATCTTAAAATAATCTTTTACTGGATTTGGGTATGATGTCAAATTACTTTTATCAAAAGTAGCTGAACTTAATGTTCCATCATAAGCAGAAATTCTAAATAAAGAAAAATCATTTCCTCCAAAATCCCAAACTCTAATATAAATTATTTCACCTGGTGTTCTACCTGTTAAAGCAATTTTAGCATGAAAAGCATCTGAACCACTATCGTTATCACATTGCAATAAACTTAAAGCAGAACAACTTCCTGAATATAACGCCAATCCTGTATCTGTTAATCCACCTGGTTCTTGTTTAGTTTCTACTGTAATATTTCCAGTTGAAGGAACAGTTACTTTGTACCAAACATCTAAAAATACAGAACCAGTACAGCCAGGATTTGGAACTGTTGATACCAATGCTCCAAAATTAGCTGATGTAATTTCGTTTTGAGAAAAATTTGCTCCAGGATTCAAATTAATCGCTCCACTACAATTGTCATTATTTGGAGGACAGCTTGATTGTGTTATAAAAGGACTTGTTATAACACAAGAACTATCTTGATTATTAGTTATAGAAACCAAAACTGAGGTCGCATTTTGAAATGGTCCTAACTGAACATTACCTAACGAATTTATGCTAACTGGTGTACTTCCTAAATTATCAGAAACAGTAACAGATGTTGCAGAACCAAAACTAGTTACATTCGTGTTTATAAAAAACTGTGTATTACCACCTGAACAATCTGGAGTAATAGTATAAGTTGCTATTGGATTAGTACAAGTCGCTACTTGAATATTTAAAGAATAAGCAACGGATTGAGGTGCTGCAAATGTAGAAATCACAATATAATATGATTGTCCATTTGTAACTGGAAATTGACTAATTGTTCTAACCGTAGCTGTTCCATTTGCAACACCAGCTAAACAATTAGAACCAATGTCAGCACAACTTCCATAAACAAAAATACCAGAATATACATCTGAACCTGTTGACGGTGTTAGATTAATATTTATAAATCCAGTAGTAGTTGCAGTATATTTATAAACTACATCATCACCATCTAAATAGAACTGGGTATTACTTCCACAATTTGATCCTTGCCCTCCAGAATAATCATCACCGTAGTTAGCAGTGTTATCAGTTGTATTATAAGGTAAAGAAGTTATTAATATTGGATTTCCACATACATTACCTATAGGTGGAGCTGCATTTGTTGTAAATGAATATTGAGTACAACCCATTGCATTTCCATTTCCATTATAAGGTGTTATAGTAACATAATAAGTTGTTGAATAAGATAAAATTGGTAAATCATAAAAAGTAACATTTCCAACATTTACATTATTAACGATTTGAGTTCCACTAGTTGTTGTTCCAACCTTTAAAATATAACCAGTTGGGAATCCTGATGCTGCTGACCAGTTTAAATTTGAAGTTTCACTTACGTTAGTAGCTAAATTTGTTGGTGTTGTCATTACGGCATTACAATTTGGTATAGAAGCAGATTGTGATGCGTTAACGTTATCAATATAAAAATAATAATCTCCAGCTGTCCAAGTAGAAAGAAATCTTAATTTAAAATTTGAAGCATTTGGAACAGAAGCCGCTGGAATTGTAAATGATTTATTTGCACAACTATTACTAACAACATGATTTGAATCATTAATGGTGAATTGTGTTAGCCAAGTACTTCCATTGTCTTGAGATGTTTGTACTTGTAAGTTTCCCCATCCTGCCGGAGTTGCAACTGTTGCTGCAGAAAAATTTACTACTTTATAATCAAAAGTTATTATAACATTTTGTCCGTTTGATACGGATGTATAATTAGGACTTGACAACCATCCTGTAGATGAAGTTGGACCAGAATACAAACTACTTCTAAAAGAAATACCACTACAAGCTTGGGTTACAGAACCTGAATATCTACTTGCTGACCAACCAGAAGGCAAAGAAGTTGAAGCGTTAAAATCTTCAGAAATTGAAACCTGAGAATGTATATTTAGCGAAATAAAACAAAATAGAAATAGCGTAATTTTTTTCATAAATCGTTGTTTAACAGTTCAAATGTATTAAAAAATTAGATACAAAAAAAAACTGCTCCAATTAAGGAGCAGTTTAATTTAAAAATATTGAATATAACTTATTATTGCTTAATCACTTTTATTGTTTTAACAACATCACCAACGGTAACGTTTAC
>NZ_CAXBFR010000032.1:0-25424 GCF_963975005.1 uncultured Flavobacterium sp. | reverse complement strand
AGCCATAACATATGCTAATTTGTTAGCAATTTTTTTATCGTGTTCTGAAATATATTTACCAGCTTCCATACTATCAGTTCCAACTAAAAACATACCTAAAGCTTGTTTTCCTAAAACTTTTATATCTTTTCTTCTTGGCGCTTGAGTGTATCCTTGTTCTGCCATTTGCATTGCTACTAGTTTTGCAGTTGCAATTTGACGGTCTTTATTTACAACTACAATGTCTCTTCCTTTTAAAAGAACTCCATTATCGAAGCCTTCGTAAGCAGAAGTAGCCACTTTTGCCATACCAACGGTTAAGAAATATTCTTGTAAAACATTTAATTCAACGTCATTTTTACGGAAAAGATCAGAAGCTCTTAAAGCCATTTCTTTAGAACCACCACCACCAGGAATTACACCAACTCCAAATTCTACTAAACCAATATAAGTTTCAGCAGCAGCAACAGCTCTATCAGCGTGCATTGTTAATTCACAACCACCACCAAGAGTCATTCCGTGAGGAGCAGCGATAACTGGAATAGCTGAATAACGACAACGCATCATAGTGTCCTGGAACATTTTGATAGCCATGTTTAATTCGTCATATTCTTGCTCAACAGCCATCATAAAAATCATTCCTAAATTTGCTCCAACAGAGAAATTAGTTCCTTGATTTCCAATCACTAAACCGTTATATTCTTTTTCGGCAATATCAATTGCTTTATTGATTCCTTGTAAAACTCCAGCACCAATTGAATTCATTTTTGAAGTAAATTCTAAATTGATAATTCCATCACCTAAATCAGTTATGATAGAATCGCTGTTGTTCCATATTTTTTTGCTTTCGCGAATGTTATTTAAGATTATGAAAGCATCTTGTCCAGGAATTTTTTCTACTTTTTTATTAGTGATAGAGTAGAAGTAAGTTGAACCTTCTTTTATGGAGTAAAAAGAAGTCACTCCAGAAGCTAACATATCATTAACCCATGTAGCTGGCGTATAACCTTCTGCTTTCATTAATTCGATTCCTTTTTCAACTCCGATTGCGTCCCAAATTTCGAAAGGACCATTTTCCCAACCGAAACCAGCTTTCATAGCATCGTCAATTTTGTAAAAGTCTTCTGTGATTTCTGGAATACGGTTTGAACAGTATTGGAACATTGAAGCGAAGTTTTTTCTGTAGAATTCACCTGCTTTGTCTTTTCCTTTTACTAAAACTTTGAATCTGTCAATTGGTTTGTCAATTGTTTTTGTTAATTCTAAAGTTGCGAATGAAGCTTTTTTACTAGCTCTATATTCTAAAGTATCTAAATCTAATGTTAGAATTTCTTTACCTTCTTTTTTATAGAAACCTTGACCCGATTTACTTCCAAGCCATTGGTTTTCCATCATTGTATTTACAAATTCAGGTAGTTTGAATAATTCATGTGATTCGTCGTTTGGACAATTTTCATAAATTCCGTTAGCTACGTGAACTAAAGTATCTAAACCAACGACATCGACTGTTCTAAAAGTAGCTGATTTTGGACGACCGATAACTGGACCAGTTAATTTATCCACTTCTTCAACGGTTAATCCCATTTCTTTTACTTGGTGGAATAAACTTTGGATTCCGAAGATTCCGATTCTATTACCAATAAAAGCTGGAGTATCTTTAGCTATAACTGAAGTTTTTCCTAAGAATTTTTCACCATAACCATTCAAGAAATCTAATACATCTTGAGAAGTTTTTGGACCAGGGATTATTTCAAATAATTTTAAGTAACGTGCTGGATTGAAGAAATGCGTTCCACAGAAGTGTTTTTGGAAATCTTCACTTCTTCCTTCACTCATAAAGTGAATTGGAATTCCAGAAGTATTAGAAGTTATTAAAGTTCCAGGTTTTCTGAATTTTTCAACTTGTTCGAAAACTAGTTTTTTAATATCTAGTCGTTCAACCACTACTTCAATAATCCAATCTACATCAGCTATTTTTTTCATATCATCAGTAGTATTACCAGTAGTAATTCTATCGGCAAAACTTGAATGATAAATAGGTGATGGTTTCGATTTTAAAGCATTCATTAAATGATCGTTTACTAAACGATTTCTAACAGCTTTATTTTCTAAAGTTAATCCTTTTTTTTGTTCAGCATCTGTTAATTCTCTAGGAACGATGTCTAATAATAAGACTTCGACACCAATATTGGCAAAATGACAAGCAATTCCGCTTCCCATAATTCCTGAACCAATAACAGCTACTTTTTTAATATTACGTTTCATATATATAAATGTTATTTCTTTTGTAATTCTCGTTCTAAAAATATTTTCTTATCCGAAATTAAATCGTTTATTATTTCAGCAACTTCCATAAAGTGTTGTAATTTTTCTGGCGAAACAGCCTCTTTAATTATTTCATTAAATCTTACAACGGTTGATTTTGATAAATCTCTTTTTTCTTGACCAAAAGGAGTTAGGTGGATAATTACTCCACGTCCGTCGTGTGGGTTTTTCTTTCGAATGATTAACCCTTTTTCTTCCATTGATTTTAATGTTCTGGTAAGACTTGTAGCTTCCATTCCCATTTTTGGACCTAATGCTGTAGATGAAGTCCCTTTTTCTTTATCAATACTTAAAAGAGCAAATCCTGTAGCCATTGTGGCTTCATACTTCGAAGCTTCTTCATTATACATTCGAGCGACAGCTTGCCAGGTTGCACGAAGTGCATAATCTATTGTTTTATCCTTCATAAATATTGTATTGAAACTCAAAGATAAAAAAAAATACTATGCGCGCATAGTATTTTAGAAAAAATTACAATTATTTTTCAATATTAATTATTTTTTAATAAAAGAATAATCATTTCATAATATAATGTCTTATCTGTTGCCATATTATGGGAAATTGATTAAAATAACAAAGCTCTTCTAAATTAGAGGAGCTTTGTTTGATTATTTTTCACCATATATTTTAGTGTACAGATCTTTATATATGCCAATGATAATTTTTCTTTTTAATTTCATTGTTGGTGTCAAATGTCCTCCTTCAATACTCCATACATCTGGAGTAAGTTCAAAGCGTTTAATTTTTTCCCAATTACCGAAGTGTTCGTTTGAAGCATTTACTTCTTCTTGAATTCTATCAATAACATCTTTACTATTTGCAATTTCTTGATTTGTAGAACCAATATTAATTTTCTTGCGATTGCCCCATTCTTTTATAAATTCAAAATTAGGTTGTATAAAAGCTGCTGGCATTTTTTCACCATCACCAATAACCATAATTTGTTCAATAAAACGAGATTCTTTAAAACTATTTTCTAAAACTTGAGGAGCAACATATTTTCCGCCAGATGTTTTAAACATTTCTTTTTTACGATCCGTAATTTTTAAGAAACCATCATTGTCAATTTCACCAATATCACCAGTGTGGAAGTAACCATCGTTTGTAAGCACTTCTTTTGTTTTTTCTTCTTCTTTGAAATAACCAACCATAACGTTTGGTCCTTTACAAAGAATTTCTCCGTCTTCAGCTATTTTAACTTCAACACCATCTATTACCTTTCCTACAGTTCCAACTCTAAAACCACCATTTCTCATGTCATTAACAGAAATTACAGGTGAGGTTTCAGTCAAACCATATCCTTCCATAACAGGAATATTTGCTGCACAAAAAACTTTTGAAAGTCTCGTTTGTAAAGCAGCACTTCCGCAAACTAATAATTCTAGTTCACCACCAAGACCTTCTTGCCATTTGGAGAAAATTAATTTACGAGCTATTTTTAATTGGAATTCATACCAAGCACCATTTTCGCCATAAGGTTTATAGTTCATACCTAAGTCTAAAGCCCAGAAGAATAATTTTTTCTTGATTCCAGTTAGAGCATCGCCTTTAGCATAGATTTTGTCATAAACTTTTTCTAACAATCGAGGAACAACTGACATTACATGTGGATGTACTTCTTTTAAATTATCACTAATCTTTTCGATACTTTCTGCAAAGTAGATTGAAATACCGTAATATTGATATAAATAGGTAAGCATTCTTTCAAAAATATGACAAATAGGTAAGAAGCTTAAGGCTCTTGTATCTCCAGCTCTTAAAGGTACTCTTGGAGCACTCATTAATACATCTGAAACAATGTTTTGATGCGTTAGCATAACACCTTTTGGTCTACCTGTTGTTCCAGAAGTATAAATTAAAGTAGCTAAATCTGTTGTAACAATGGCATCTTTCCTAGCTTCAACTTGGTCTTGATTATCTTTGTTTTCACCTAAAGTTAAAATTTCTTTCCAGTTTTTACAACCTTCAACTTCGTTGAAAGAATATACTTCTTTTAGTTTTGGAACATTTTTTTGAATGGCTTTGACTTTTTGATACACTTCATCATCCGATACAAAGCAGTAAATTGACTCAGAATGATTCAAAATATATTCATAATCTTCTTCTGAAATCGTTGGATAAATAGGAACATTTTGAGCACCAGTTTGTAAAATACCAACATCACAAATATGCCATTCTGTTCTGTTTGAAGAAGAAATAACAGCAATTTTATCATTTACATTTACTCCTAAACGTAATAAACCTCTAGAAATAGCATTAGCTTTATCTAAATATTCTTGTGTTGAAGTTTTTATCCATTCGTCACCATATTTAGTAACTAATGAATCAGATAAACTATATTTTTCTAATTGGTGATAAGGAAAGTCAAACAATCTAGTAATTGTATTCATATTTTTGCATGATTAAGTGAATGCAAATTATGAAAATTTAATTAATTAAGCAATTTTTTATGAATATGATAATCTGTTTGATTTATCTAGTTGAAAACAAGAATATTATGCATGCATACTAAAATAAAAGCACCCTTTAAATTAAGTTTTTAAAGGGTGCAATTTGTATTATTTTTCTTCAATCCATTGTTTTGCATTCACAAAAGCTTCAATCCAAGGAGAAACTTGATCGTTTCTGTCTTTTGGATAGTTTGCCCAATTCCAAGGGAAAGTTGAACGCTCAATATGTGGCATCATTACTAAATGTCTTCCTGTTGTGTCACACATCATTGCTGTGTTGTAATCTGATCCATTTGGATTGGCAGGATAACCTTCGTAAGCATATTTAGCTACAATATTATATTGATCTTCTGTATTTGGTAAGTTGAACTTTCCTTCACCATGTGAAATCCAAACTCCTAAAGTACTTCCAGCTAGAGTTTTTAGCATTACTGAATTATTTTCTTGGATAGTTACAGATGTAAAGCCACTTTCATGTTTATGAGAATCGTTGTGTTTCATTTTTCCGTGCACTTCATGTTCTGGATTAATTACTTCTAATTCCATAAATAATTGGCAACCGTTACAAATTCCGACAGAAAGTGTGTCTTTTCTTTTAAAGAAGTTTTTTAAAGCTGTGTTTGCTTTTTCATTGTATAAGAAAGCTCCAGCCCAACCTTTTGCACTTCCTAAAACATCAGAATTAGAAAAACCACCAACTGCACCAATAAACTGAATGTCTTCAAGATTTTCTCTTCCTGAAATTAAATCAGTCATGTGAACATCTTTTACATCAAATCCTGCTAAATAAATTGCATTAGCCATTTCTCGTTCAGAATTACTTCCTTTTTCACGTATAATAGCTGCTTTTGGTCTTGGTTTTGTTTCATTTATTACTGGAGTTGTTCCAGTGAAATGCGTTGGGAAAGTATATTTTAAAGGTTGATTAGCAAAATTTTCAAAACGTTCTAACGATTTACCGTTCTTGGTTTGTCTTTGATCTAATAAGAATGAAGTCTCAAACCACATTTCTCTATATTGAGGAATATTTAATGTTGTTTGTTGTCCGTTTTGTGATATATTTAATGAATTACCTTCTATTGTTGTTCCGAGTTTAAAATATTCAATATCATTTAATGCTTTTTCAAATGTTGCATCATCATTAGCTTGAAGTACTAAACCAATGTTTTCAGAAAATAAAATTTTAACTAAATCTTTTTCTGAAAAACTATCGAATGAAATGTATGCTCCAAGATTTTCGTCAGCAAAACACATTTCTAAAAGAGTAGTAATTAATCCACCGCTTCCAATATCATGGCCAGCAGCAATTTGGTTGTCTTTAATTAAATCTTGAATTGTATTAAAAGCTTTTTTAAAGAAAGAAGCATCTTTAATAGTTGGCACATCATTTCCGATTTTATTCAAAGTTTGTGCAAATGAACTTCCTGCTAATTTGAAGGTATCTTGTGATAAATTGATATAATAAATTGAACCTTTATTTTTTTGAAGAACTGGTTCAACCACTTTGGTGATATCGTTACAGTTACCTGCTGCAGATATAATTACGGTTCCAGGAGCAATTACTTCTTCATTAGCGTATTTTTGTTTCATAGAAAGTGAATCTTTTCCTGTTGGAATATTAATTCCTAACTCAATAGCAAAATCAGAACAAGCTTGAACTGCTTCATATAAACGAGCATCTTCACCTTCATTTTTACAAGCCCACATCCAGTTGGCAGAAAGTGAAACACTTTTTAAATTATCTTTTAAAGGAGCAAAAACAATATTAGATAAAGCTTCAGCAATAGCAGTTCTACTTCCAGCTGTTGGGCTTACCAATGCAGAAATAGGCGAGTGGCCAATGGAAGTTGCAATTCCTTCTTTTCCTTTATAATCCAGAGCCATAACTCCAACATTGTTTAAAGGCAATTGAATTGGTCCAGCACATTGTTGTTTAGCAACTTTTCCTCCTACACAACGATCTACTTTATTTGTTAACCAATCTTTACAGGCAACAGCTTCAAGCTTTAATAATTCTTCTAAGTATTGTGGAATAGCATCAGGAAAATAATGTAAATCTGCATATTTTCTATCGATAGTTTTATCATCCATGATGGTTTTTGGAGAACTTCCAAACATATCTTCTAAGGCAAAATCCATTGGCTTAGCACCAGTAGTTTTACTTTCAAAGGTGAATCTGTGATTAGAAGTAACTTCACCAACTTGATACATTGGAGAACGTTCTCTGTCGGCAATTTTTTGTAAAGTATCTATGTCTTTTTGACCTATAACTAATCCCATTCTTTCTTGTGATTCGTTACCAATTATTTCTTTGGCAGAAAGCGTTGGGTCTCCAACAGGTAATTTATCTAAATCGATTAAACCTCCAGTTTCTTCTACTAATTCAGATAAACAATTTAAGTGACCACCAGCTCCATGATCATGAATTGATACGATAGGATTCGTTTCACTTTCAATTAAACCACGAATTGCATTTGCTGCACGTTTTTGCATTTCTGGGTTAGAACGTTGTATTGCATTCAATTCAATTCCTGAACCAAATGCACCTGTGTCTGCAGAAGAAACAGCAGCACCACCCATTCCGATTCTATAATTTTCACCACCTAATATTACAATTTTATCGCCAGGACTAGGTTTTTCTTTTTGCGCTTGAGACGCTTTTCCATAACCAATTCCACCAGCTTGCATAATTACTTTATCATACCCTAATTTTCGACCATCTTCTTCATGTTCAAATGTTAAGATCGAACCTGTAATTAAAGGTTGTCCAAATTTATTTCCAAAATCAGATGCTCCATTTGAAGCTTTGACTAAAATATCCATTGGCGTTTGGTATAACCATTTTCTTTCTGGCATACCTTTTTCGTAAGTTCTGTTGTTTGTTAAACGCGAATAAGAAGTCATATAAACAGCAGTTCCTGCTAAAGGTAAAGAACCTTGACCACCAGCCAATCTATCACGAATTTCTCCACCAGCACCAGTTGCAGCACCGTTAAAAGGCTCTACAGTGGTTGGAAAATTATGAGTTTCTGCTTTTATAGAAATGACTGATTCAAAATCGGTTTTTTGGTAAAAATCAGGTTTATCGGCACTTTTTGGTGCAAATTGTTCTACAACTGGACCTTTTATGAAAGCTACGTTGTCTTTATAAGCAGAAACAATATCATTTGGATTTTCAGCCGCAGTCTTTTTGATTAACTTGAATAAAGAAGTTTCTTTTTCAATGCCATCAATTATAAATGTTCCGTTGAAAATTTTATGTCTACAATGTTCTGAATTCACTTGTGAAAATCCAAATACTTCAGAATCGGTTAGTTTTCGATTTAATTTTTGAGATAAATTTTCAAGATATATTACTTCTTCATCATTTAAAGCTAAACCTTCTTGTTTGTTATATTTTGCAATATCTTCAATTTCGATAATAGGTTCAGGCAGAATATTAACTGTAAAAATGTCTTGATTTAATTCGTTATACTTTTGAGATAACATTGGGTCAAACTCAGAAAAATCTTCAGATATTTTAAAGAATTCTTCAATTCTAATAATATCTGAAATTCCCATATTTTGAGTAATTTCAACAGCGTTTGTACTCCAAGGTGAAATCATTGCAGCTCTAGGTCCAACAAAAAAATCCGCAAGAACGGATTTATCTATTTTATGTGCGTTACCAAATAACCAATTTAATTTAGAAATAGTTTCTGCCGAAAGTTCGCTTTGCACTTGTACGGCAAAAACAGTATTACTTTCGTTTCCGAAGAAATGAATCATTGTGTAGTTGTTTTATTCCGCTACGCTCCATACAATTCGGCTACGCCTCGGGTGTTGTTGTTGTAAGTGCAAATTTAGTTTAAAAAGTAGAATTTACAAAGAGGCATTTAAATACTTTTTAACTTTTTTGATGGCAAAAATGTTAAAACAAAAAAGCTTCCTATTTTACAAGGAAGCTTTTTAAAATTAGTTGATAATTATTCGTTTGGTTTTAGCAAAAGAATCTGTTGTAATTTTTATTAAATAAATTCCGCTTTGTAAATGATTTATATTTAAAGTTGTTTCTGTACAATCCTTTTTTGAGTAGACTTTTTTCCCTAAAGTTGAGTAGATTTCGATTGAATAGTTTTTAGTATTTTCAATTTGAATTGAGAACAATCCATTTGAAGGATTTGGATATAACGCAAAATCAAAATTGTTTGTAGTTAAATTTCCCTCAACTTTAGTGCTAACCAATCTATTTCCAATTCCATTGCAAGTATCTGTAGCATAAACAGTCCAATCACTTGATTTGTTGAAAGTAGCTTTTGGAACTGCTACATTAGAATTACGTCTCAGTGTTTCATTAACAGAAAAATTAGCGCTTCCACCATTGAAAGTACCAATTATATCAATTAAAGTTCCGTTTTTGAATAGTCCAACAGCGTCATTTCCATTAAAAGTCATTTCAGTTGCAGTAGTTGATATATTAGCACTTGTTTTAGAATAACAAGTTGATGCAATTGAACTATTAACTAAGACAAACTTTGCTCCATTTGTTAAAGTTCCATTTAATGCAATTCCAGTACTCCAAGAACCAGCACCATTTGTTTGTTTTTTTACCACATAAGTTGATAAACTGATTGAGCTACCTGTATTATTAGAAATTTCTAGTGCCTTGTTATTTGAAGAACCTTCTAAATACTCAGAAAAATACAAATCAGTTACCAAAGAAGTAGCTGTTGTAGTTGCGTTAATTATTGAACTGTTATTGGAATAATTGCCAGCAGCATCTTTTGCTTTTACATAAAAAGAATAAGTTGTTCCACTTGATAAACCTATAATAGATGAAGTAGTTGAAGTTACTGTGACTTTTAAGTTACCATTCATATAAACATCATATCCTGAAACACCAACATTATCAGTAGAAGCAGACCAATTTAATTGTAAAGTTGAAGTTGTATTATTTGATGCTAATAGATTCAATGGAGTAGTAGGTGCAGTTGTATCTGCTACAGGAGCTGTTCCTCCCCAAATTTGACCAACATATTCTGGATGATCAATATAGGGATTTCTATTATTTTGACGTACATAAATAGCGTTATTTCTAGCAATTTCTCTTGCACTAACAGGATCTTGATTGTGCCATGAAATTAACATGTCTAAGAAAGAAGAGGTGAATACTTGATTACTAGTTCCATTAAACATTGCGAAAGAATAATTGGCAACAGTATTTTCGTAACGTGTTGCAAAGTAAAAATACATTCTAGCAATATCACCTTTAAATTCATCTATAGGTTCAAAAACAGTTCCATTATAACCAGAAACAGCGCTTAATCCTAATTTGCTTCCATTTAAAGAAGTCCATGTCGCAGTAGAAACATCTCCATGAGGATAATTAGAACGCATACCATTTACTTTTCCATCTGTTGGAGGAATATGATGCGCATCTGAAACCATCGGTGCAGCTGAATTAAATACGGATTGAGGAATCATATGTTCTCTATTGTAGCAATTTCCTTCAGTGCTATAGTTTCCACATTGATTTGTACTGTAACTGTAAGTGTAAGGATCAGATCCATTTGGGTTTTCTGAATATAAATCCATAATTGAATTGTCATTTTCGTACTGATTATCTCTGTCAGAAGTGGAGTAGGTTGTCCACAAACCAGCATAACCTTTGTCGGAATGTCCTTTGATTTTGTTGTAAAGTTGGGTTTTTAAAGTGTAACCTGTTCCTGTTGCTGTACTGTAGTAACCAGAAGGAATCTGAGCCATTGCTAAAAAAGGCAAGACAAATGCCAATAGCGTTAATTTAGTTTTCATAAGTTTATTAATTTGGGTTTTATAAATATATAAAAAAATGATTTTACTATTACTTAGATTAGTAAACTTAAATGAAACTTAAACATTTAGTAATAAAGCAAAAAAAAACTGCCCATTTTAGGACAGTTTTAGATTATTGATAAATAGTGTATTATCTTTTTTTAGAAAGAATTTCCATATTTTTGAATTCAGTTCCGTCAGAATTTACTTCAAACATTTCCATTTTTTGATTTTTATCATCCATAAAAGTTATAATTTCTTTTACTTTTTTCTCTTTTCCAGTTACAGGATCAACCATATTTCCATTAAAAGTGATTGATTTAGTAGTTTCATCATATTGTCCACGTGAAACTAGCATTCCAGTTCCCATATTATCAATCCAAGTAATTATGAATTCTTTTGAAGCATTGTCATAAGCAGTTATTCCTCTTCCTTCAAAAGACATTCCAAACATTTCTCCTTTAAAAGTTCCTTCTTGGTATTTTCCGTCAAGAATCATTTTGTAAGTGGCTACTGAATTTGCTTTTTGAGGTTCTGGACTATCAGGCATCCAAAAAGTCATTTCAGCATCCCAAGTTCCAGTGTCTTTAGCTAACATTTCGTGAGCTTTTGATGGAGTTGCATAATCGGTCCAAGCTTTTGCTATAGCTGCAGAATCTAGAGCTGTTTCAATAATTGTTTCTTCTACGAGTACTTCATTTTGTTTTGGAGTTGGTTCAGTTTTTTTAACTTCAACTTTTTTACACGAAGAAATACTTAATGTAAGTGCCAATATTGGCAAAATAATTTTTTTCATGATATTTATTTTGTTGGTTAATTAGTCAAATATAATAAAATTATAAGCACCCATGTCATATGAAGTATCTCTAGGTTTGTTTAAAATATCAAATGTTCCTGTCGAAAAGCTACTGTTAGCGGTTCCTTTAGCAGCAGAATCACTTCCAATTATTAATTTATTATCATTTGGAGCAAGGAAATCAGGTTTGTTTTGGGTGGAATTTAAAGCTCTAATACAATCTTCAAATAGAGAGTTATCAGTGAAATCATATTCAGGTAAAATAGTGTATTGATTATTAGTGTCAATAAATTTAATTAAACAATTGGTGTATTTAAAGTTGATTGTATTACTTTCTATTTTATGTGATATCCCTAAATTACTTGAACCATAAATAATACAATTATTAAAATTAGCTTTTATTAATTCAAATTCCGTTTGTCCTTCATAATCGTCTAATAAAATACATGTTTGATTTGGACTCGACCAATAATTTGCAAAAGTACAATGCGTAAATTCGTAACTTCCTCCAAAACTTCCTTGAAAAGAAGCTTCTCCACAATTGTTTATCACCATATTTTTACCATCAATATAACCTGTTGTTGCATATAAGCCAATGTTTGAACAGTTGTAAATTTGGACATTATTTATTGTAGTATTTACAGAATTAGTTCCGTCATTTCCATTAACATATAAGCCTATAACAGCATTTTTGATAGTTAAATTGTTCATTATGTTTGAATAACTTCCGTTAGTTAGCCAAATTGTTCCCCATTGACCGGGAACTTCAGAAAAATCAGGTTCTAAACGATCACCTTCAAAAATCACTTCGTTTTCTAGGGCATCTGTATCTGATGGTAAACCATTTACTTCCAAGGAAGCATTATTAGCTACTATGATTCCTGAATCAGCATGAAAATGGATTCTTGCACCTGCTTCAACTGTTAATTTTTCTCCATTTGGAACGACAGCGTATCCATAAATCACATAAGGTTTGGAGTTATTCCAAATCAATTCATTTCCATTAATTGGATCATTTGTGTCTAAATAGCTAACCCGAATATTTTGAGGTTCATCAACTGTTCCAAGATTTAATTCTTCATATGAATAAGTATTATCTGAATTTTGCATACGTTGAGGATAAATAAAATAGGCATCTTGAATTAAGGTAACCAATTCTACTTTTTGCTGACTTGCTCCAATTCCAAATTCAATAAAATCTGTATATAAAAAATCTGTTGGATTAACATTGGTAACATCTTCAGTTATTTCAATAAAAACAAACATACTGTCTTTGGCAAGCATTTCTATGTTCGAAAATTCTTTTCCTGGAATTCCATCTACCATTAATCGGTATTTTGAACTTTGTCCTTTATTTAATCGAATTGTTGGAATAGAAATATTTTTATCACTTTTATTATAGACTTTTAAGGTATAAGTACTTGATCCAATATTTGTAAAAACAGTATCCAGATAAACAGTGTCTTTTGAAAATTCTAATCCACCTGAACTTGTTTCAAAATCAAAATCACTTCTGCAAGAAGTTAATGAAGCTATAAGTACAACAAAAAGTAATCCTATATATTGACGCATAAATAAACTGAATTTTCGTAAAAGTAATTATTAATTTTAAAACGCTATTTATGGAAACGAAAAAAAATTGATTTTAGTCTCAATTAACAATCTATTATATAAAGTTATGTTTCAAAAGATATAAAAATGAGTAAATTTGTATTAAAATATAATATATAATACAATGTTTGATAAAGATAAAATGCTTCAATTGTGTAACGATTGGTCAAAAAACACTTTGATGGAAACGTTAGAAATTGAATATATTGATGCTGGAGAAGATTTTTTAACAGCTAAAATGCCTGTAAATTCGAGAGTTCATCAACCCATGGGATTGTTGCATGGTGGTGCAAGTGTGGCTTTAGCAGAAAGTGTAGGAAGTGCAGCTTCATTATTATTTGTAAATCCTGAAAAATCTGAAGTTAGAGGAATTGAAATTTCTGCCAATCATTTGAAAGCTAAACGTGACGGAATGGTTTATGCAACGGCTAAAATTGTTCATAAAGGAAGAAGCATTCATTTATGGGAAATTAGAATTACGGATGAAAGCAATAATTTGGTTAGTTTATGTAAATTAACGAACATGATTTTACCAAGAAAAGTACGTTAAAATGAAAATTTTTGTAAAAGCGAAAAGTCAATTTAAAAATAACTTACCTTTTGTTTTATTTGCTAAACCTAATGAAAATCAACTAAATGCTTATTTTCAGAGTGATAATGAATTACATAAATTTATTAATCAAAGTGGATTTGTATTTACGTCTTTTGAAGGTTTAACAAAAATCGTTTTACCTAAAGAGAATTCAGCATATTTTGAAGAAGAAATTGATTTCAATTTAAGTTTTAAATCCGAATCAATTCAGATACCAACATTGAATGAAGATAAAATTCATTTTGAAAATTTAGTAAATAATTCAGTTGAAGCTATTAAATCAGGTAATTTTGAAAAATTAGTAGTTTCAAGAAAAATTGATTTTTCGGCTGGAATTGATGTGTTTCAAACGTATGAAAACTTATTGAATGCGTATTCAACTGCTTTTCGGTATTTATTTTTTCATCCTAAAGTTGGAATTTGGATAGGAGCAACACCAGAACAGTTAATTAAAATTAATAACGATAAGTTTGAAACGGTTGCTTTGGCAGGAACGCAATTATACTCGAATGAAGTGCATTGGACATCAAAAGAAATTCAAGAGCAACAATTTGTGACGGACTATATTATTTCTAATTGTGAAGAATTAGCTTCAACTATTGAAGTTTCTGAATCATTTACAGTACAAGCGGGAAAATTAGCACACATAAAGACTAAAATTTTCGGAACTATTTCTAAGGAAAATGAAGTAGCCTTAATTTCAAAATTACATCCAACTCCAGCTGTTTGTGGTTTGCCCAAAGAAAAGGCGAAAGAATTTATCTTGAAAAATGAAAAGTATGATAGAAAATTTTACGCCGGATATTTAGGAGAATGGAATATAAATGAAACTACCAATTTATTCGTTAACTTGCGATGTATGGAAATTGGTAAAAAGAATTCAATTTATGTAGGTTGTGGTATTACAGAAGATAGTGTAGCTGAAAACGAATTTATTGAAACTCAAAATAAGTCAGAAACCATTAAAAATATAATAATAACTAAAGCATGAAATTAGATATATTAGCATTTGGAGCACATCCAGATGATGTTGAATTAGGAGCAGCAGGAACTATTGCTAAAGAAGTTTCTTTGGGTAAAAAAGTCGGAATTATCGATTTAACCAGAGGAGAATTAGGTTCTCGAGGTTCTGCCGAAATTAGAGATGAAGAAGCTAAAAAAGGAGCAGAGATCTTAGGAGTTTCGCTTAGAGAAAATTTACGTTTTAGAGATGGTTTTTTTGTGAATGATGAAAAACATCAATTAGAAATCATTAAAATGATTCGAAAATATAAGCCTGAAATTGTTTTATGTAACGCAATTGATGACCGACATATTGATCACGGAAAAGGAAGTAAACTAGTAAGTGATGCTTGTTTTTTATCAGGATTAATTAAAATAGAAACATCATTAGATGGAGAAAAACAAAAACATTGGCGGCCGAAGCAAGTTTACCATTATATGCAGTGGAAAAACCTTGAACCAGATTTTGTAGTCGATGTAACCGGATTTATGGATATTAAAACACAATCTGTTTTAGCGTATAGTTCTCAATTTTATGACCCAAATTCAAATGAACCGATAACTCCGATTACTTCAAAAAACTTCTTAGATTCTATAAAATATCGTGCAGAAGACTTAGGTAGATTGGTTGGTGTTGATTTTGCAGAAGGTTTTACGACTGAAAGATATTTGGCAATCAATAGTTTAAGTGATTTGAAATAAAATTCTCTTTTTTTTGTTTGTAAAATAGAAAAACAGTAGTATATTTGCACTCGTTAAATAAATGGTGATTGTAGCTCAGTTGGTTAGAGCATCGGTTTGTGGTACCGAGGGTCGCCGGTTCGAACCCGGTCATTCACCCTTCTTTTAAGCTCCAAAGTAATTTGGAGCTTTTTTTATACAAAAAAACCACAAGTTGTTAATTTGTGGTTTTATAATTTTATGAGAATTAAATTACTCTCCGTTTCTATCAGCTATAATTCTTTTTTCTCTGTTGGCAATTTCCCAAGCATCAGCAAAAGCCAATTGTGCTCTTTTTGTCATTAATTCATAGTTGATTTTTTCAGGTGTATCACTTGGTTTGTGATAATCAGCATGTACTCCATTAAAAAAGAAAATTGAAGGAACACCATTTTTAGCAAAATTATAATGGTCAGAACGGAAATATATTCTTTCAGGATCATTTCTGTCGTTAAATTTATAATCTAAATCTAATCCGACATATTTTGTATTCATTTCTTCATTAATTTGATGTAATTCGGTACTTAATCTATCCGAACCAATTACATAAATATAATTTGGTTTTTCTTCATGTTGTGGATCAACTCTTCCAATCATATCAATATTGATATCTACAACTGTATTTTTTAAAGGAAATAATGGGTTTTCTGAATAATAGCGAGAACCGTGTAAGCCTTTTTCTTCGGCAGTAACATGTAAAAATAAAATAGAACGTTTTGGTCCATTTCCTTCTTTTTTAGCTTGAGCAAATGCTTGAGCCATTTCTAACAAGACTACAGTTCCAGAACCGTCGTCATCGGCACCATTGTATATTTCATCGTTTTTCGTTCCAACGTGATCATAATGAGCCGAAATGACTACAATTTCATCAGGAAATTCACTACCAGGAATAAACGCCCAAATATTTTCTGAATCAACACCTTTGTTTCCAAATTTTTTAGTCATAAAAGCTGCGGGTACTTTTTGGTAATAACTGCTTGCGCCTTTTGGATAATTAATTCCTAAACTTTTATAATAGTTTATTAAATATTCACCTGCTTTTTTTTGTCCAGCTGAACCTGTATCTCTTCCTTCCATTTCATCACCAGCTACAATATATAGGTGTTTGCTTAAGTCTGTTTTATCAATAATGTTGATATAAGTTCCTGCATTTACCTCTTTTTTGCTTTTAACTGAAGAACTTGTTCCGCAACTGTAGAAAATTAGTCCAATTATGCTATACGCAATTATTTTTTTCATCTTAGTGTTATTTTAAGTGCATTTATTATTTCAAAAATAGGATTTTTATTTTTAAGATTTAAATTATTAATTTAATTAGTATCGTTTATATTAAATATGTTTCAAAATTTAGTCATTAAAATTAAAAGTTTATTTTTGCATAAAAATAATTACAATGTTCAAATTAAAACTTCCTACAGATCCACGATGGGCAAGAATAGCAGAATCTAATATTGAAGAAGTATTAACAGATCACGCTTGGTGCGAACAAAAAGCAGCAAGTAACTGTATTAGTTTGATAACAATGTTACCCGAACACACACACATTATTACAGAACTGATAAAAATAGCTCAAGAAGAAATGGAGCATTTTGAACAAGTTCATGAATTGATTAAATCTAATGGTTGGGTTCTAGGTAGAGAACGCAAAGATCATTATGTAAATGAATTATATCAATTTATGTTAAAGGGTGGAAGTAGGCAAACACATTTGGTTGAACGTTTGTTGTTTTCTGCAATGATTGAAGCAAGAAGTTGTGAAAGGTTTAAAGTGTTGTCAGATACTATTGATGATAAGGAAATGGCAAAGTTTTACCGTGATTTAATGGTTAGTGAAGCTAATCATTATACTATTTTTATAAATTTTGCAAATGAAATTGGGGAAGGAATGGATGTGAAAAAGCGTTGGGAAGAATGGTTAGCTTATGAAGCTAAAATTATTGAGAGTTATGGCAATTCGGAAGCTATTCACGGATAATTATTTTTTGTTTTTTCCTCAATCCATTTACTCATATACATGGTGCTTTTCAAAGTATGATGGTTCAAAATTTGTCCCATAAAATTTTGTGTGCGATGATTTTCTAGGTTATCAAGTAGGTTTTGAATTTGTTCTGCAAAATCCTTTTCAAAATTCTTCTTATTAAAAGTTGAATTTATGATTTTAATGCCATTGATTTGAGATTGTTTCCAAATGTCTTTATTGGTAAAAAGGGAAACGGCTTTATTAGTAAATTCAATTGGATTATCTGCAACAAAACCATTCCAATTTAGTTCGTTTTGCATGCCTTCAGCTCCAATTTGTGTTGTAATATTAGGAGTTCCAAATAACATTGATTCTATTAATTTACCTTTAATTCCAGCACCATAAGGAATAGGAGCAAGTAAAATTTTGTGTTTTTTGAATACTGATGCACTGTTTTTAGCTCTACCTTTTATAATGAATCCTTCTTTTAGGTTTTGCAATTGTTTTGCTTTTTCTGGCAGATAAGCACCATAGATGTGTAATTCAGCCTGTGGCAATTGTTTTTTAATTAAAGGCCAAATAGAATTTTTTAATTGCAATACAGTTTCCCAATTTGGTTTATGATAAAAATTTCCGATAGAAAAAAAATGTTCTCTTTCTTCAAATTTCGGGTAATCTTCTAAAAAAGTTTCATCTAATTCATTGTACATCATTGGAATATAATGTAATAGTTCAGGTGGAATGCTAAATGTATTAACCAATAAATTATATTCAAATTTTGAAATAATTAAAGTCAAGTCACATCTATAAATTGAAGCTATTTCACGTTTCGCAATTTCATTTTGAAGATCTTTTTTTTCAAGTTTTACATTTTGTTTAAAACACTGCATTCTAGCTTCACGCAAAAAATGTAAATCTTCAGTGTCTAATATTTTTATGGAGTTTGGACAATTTTGAGTAACACGCCAACCAAATTGTTCCTCTGTCATAAATCTATCAAATAGAACTAGGTTTGGGTTTTGTAGTTTTATAAAATCGTCAAAAGAGTTATTATTTAATTCAATTGAAATTGATTGAATACCTAATTCAATCAAATTCACAGCAAATTCAGAAGTGGAAGATATTGAGGTAAATACAATTTCATATTCAAGTTTCTTGAATTGTTCAATTAATTGCATCATTCTTTGTCCTGCAGCAGTTGAATTTGGTTCAGGCCAAACAGAGCCAATAATAACGATTTTTTTCATAAATTATAACTTATGGCAAAGGTATAAAATAAAATGTTGTCTTATAAAAATATGATTTTTAAATAGATAAGTTGTAAGCAAAAAAAATATTTTAAATTATATTAAAAAAGGTTTGTAGAAATAAAAAATGATACTATATTTGCACTCGCATTACGGAAGTAGTGTGAGTCTTTTTTGGAGAAATGGCAGAGCGGTCGAATGCGGCAGTCTTGAAAACTGTTGACTGTAACAGGTCCGGGGGTTCGAATCCCTCTTTCTCCGCTGAATTAAAACCCTAACCACTGTTAATCAGTAAGTTAGGGTTTTTTATTTCTAGTTCTAGCCCACATTTAGTCCACAATCATTTTAAAATTTATTTACTAAAGAATATAATCCTTTTAAGCTATTTTTAGCTTGTAAATTCCACTCTTCATACATTGGAAGCATTTCACAGAAAACCTCGTTATATGGCTTTGCATAGCCTTCTTTTATCATAATTTCATTTAAAACTCTATCATCATTTAAAATAAGATAGCCTAAATGTCGACCATATTTATCAACTAAATTATTTTGTTCTTGTACTAATGTGCATAAATCACCTAAATTAACTTGATCCTTTAAAAAGTTAAACGACATAAAACCCAATTTTATTAATAGTGCAGCTGGAAGTTGTAACTCTTTTTCATCTTGTTTTATCTTATTACAATAATTTATTTCGGGTGCATCTATACCTAAAAATCTAACTTCAAATTCCTTTTTTGAAATAATATCTTCTAAAATAATTCCATCACCATCAACAAACTTTACAATTTTCAGAAGGTTTTTTTTAATCGTTGTTTCTTTTGCGTTAAAATGCATCATATTACTTTATTTAATCCGTTGTAAATCAGTATTTTATGATGTAAATTTAGTAATTTTTTTTTAATAAATAATAATCTAAATTGTACAGAAATGGCACAACAAAAAGGACATGTTAAGTATGTCGGAACACTGGGTGAAGTTAGACACTTCAAAATTAAAGGTAACACTGGTTACTTTGCAGGATTAAAAGGAGGACCAACAGGAGAGCAAGTAAAAACCGCTCCGGGTTTTGTTCGTACACGTGAAAACATGTCTGAGTTTGCACAATGGCTACTTTAACTACTGGAGAACCTATTGAAGCACGATGGAAAGTTGATAATGGTGAAGCAACACTTAACCATAGAATTTTATCATTGATTCGCACTGGTAATTAGTGTCTTTTTTGACATCATAAACGTATCATTTGTAAATTTTTAACAATTTAAATTGCTTCTTAACAAAAGAGTATAAGTAAAAATTTATAATAACTAGTGCGTTTTCTACCTCTTAGTATTAAAAAAGCAACAAATTGCTATTGACTTAATCTTTAAAAAAAGCACATACACACTAGCCAAGACAATTTATTTTCCATTACAACAATAAAAAATTAGCATAAAGTTGCTTAATTTTTATAGCTTTTTGGGTATTTACTTTAAACACTTTTGTAAAATCAAACAAAGATTTTATAAAAGTGTTTGTCTTTTAATTTATCACTTAAGCAGTATTTTATACACTTATTTATTGGCATATTGTTTTAATTAGTATAAAGTATACATTTGTTTCTAATTATTTAATTTTTCGTAATTTTTTAAATAATTCAAATTTTTAAGCACTGGGATGATTTTTAAATTTCTACTAGTTTTATAGTAATACGTTCTTATTTGTTTGTTAATCCCAGTGTTTATATTGAATATAAATATAGTGAAAATTTTAATAATAGTATTAAAATTTTCACTATATTTATATGTAAATAATGGTAATTAGCTTCCATTTATTACACAAACCTGAACACTTGTTCAATTTACTTACCACTTGTTCAATTTAATGACCACTTATACCTTAAATACATACTTGTATTTATTGATGTTTTATTTTAAACTATTGACTTACTAAATTTGCTTTTTTTATTTTAAAAATAGTTTTTCTTAGTAATCCTTAAAACTTTAATTAACAAACAATATTACCATTTTGAAATGCTAAAAACAGCCATTTTATTATTAATGTTTTATCATATAAATTCCCAAGATAATACAAAAAAATCTCAACTTTTAAAATTAGAAAGTAATTTAGAAAGGCAAATTTTTTTAATCGATTATAATGGGTGTAATAAGAGCATTGGTAATAGCGACATTTATTCACATAGACCTAAATTAGGAGTAAGCAAAAAAACTAAAGTTTGTAAAACTTTAGTTTTGTATCAAACAGATTCTTTAAACAGCTATCAGAATTTTTTTATATATTTTTATTCCATTAATTATTTAAAAAAACAGTTGCACTACAGTTTCTCTTTAAAGGATAAAAGTGCTTGGAAAATAAATAAGAGTATTATTTATGAAGACAATAATATAAATAGCGATAATAAAACAAATGCTACTTATCTAGACACAGGTATGTTTGGACTAAAACATAATACTATTAACTTAATATTTTTATTTTTATTTATGCTTTTTGTTTCTGTTTTTATTTATAAAATTTTATTAAATAAAAAAAGCTCTTTAATATTAAACGAAAAGAATAAGGTCATAAACAATCAAAAACAATTATTAGAACTTTCGAATGAAACGAAAAAAAAATTATTTGCTTTGATATCACATGATCTAATAAATCCCTTTAACGCATTGCTAGGTTATTCCCAATTGTTAAAAGATGATTTTGGTGCGATGAGTGATATGCAGAAAATGAAATTTATTGATGTGATTTACATAGCAGCAAACAATAATTATACTTTAGTAAAAAATTTGCTAGATTGGTCTAGAACACAACAAAATTTAATAACTGTTAATAAAACACACCTTAATTTATTTGTTCTTATTGAAGAAACAATAAAACCTTATGATTTATTAGCAGAAAACAAAAATATAAAAATCATTTTACCCCAAAATTTAGACATAGTATGTCATGCGGATGAAATACTTTTAAAAAGTTGCGTTAGTAACGTTTTTTCTAACGCCATTAAATTCACCCCTAGAAATGGTGCTATTGAATTTAGCATAGAACAAAAAGAAAATTGTTTTCAAATAACGATATCTGATACTGGAGTAGGGATGAGCGATAAACAAATTAATAGTTTACTTAAATTATTAGAATCTAATACAACTTTAGGTACTGAAAATGAAACAGGAACAGGTTTAGGAATGTTAATATGTAAAGAATTTATGGAGCTACAAGATGGTCTTTTAGAAATAAGAAGTCAAATTGGAATTGGTACCTGTGTAACTTTAAAGCTTCCAGATATTAACTAAATTTAAAATAGGTCCTAGATGTTTTTTAATTATCTATATGTATAGTAACTTCTAAAAAAAAAAAATGAAAAATTATAAGGCTCTTATTTTAGATGATCAAATTGAGAACGTTGAATTAATAAAAATATACCTTCAACAACATTCTGTTGCTTTTGCTGAAATATATACAGCAACTACTTTAAAGGAAGCAATATCTATTTGTGTAGAGAAACAACCCGAA
Source organism: uncultured Flavobacterium sp. (assembly GCF_963975005.1). Classification (GTDB taxonomy): domain Bacteria; phylum Bacteroidota; class Bacteroidia; order Flavobacteriales; family Flavobacteriaceae; genus Flavobacterium. The sequence continues at coordinate 3,448 of NZ_CAXBFR010000032.1, read as the reverse complement.
ATTTTGTTTCTAGACATTTCTTTGGGAAATGATGAAACAAGTTTTTCAATAATTCAGAAATGTTCCATTGAATCATGTGAGATTATTTTAATAAGCTCTTATGATAAATTTGCTATTCAAGCCATTGAATATAGTGTTTGTGCTTATTTAATTAAGCCTATTAGTGCTTTCGAATTAATGAATGTAGTTGACAAAGCAATTAAAAACCTAAGAAACAAACAAATTTTAAAAAACACTCAACTTCAACTAGATAATTTAAATTCTTTTTCAAAAAAAGAGGTGATAATTGCAATTCCAGCCGTTGATAAAATTAGTATTTTAAATATTGAAGATATTATTTATTGTGAAGCAGATGGCAAATACACAAAATTTTATTTAAAAGGTGATACAGAACATGTTTCCTCACGCAATATTGGGGAATATGAAAATTTGCTCCATTTAAGTTCTTTTTTTAGAATACATTATAAATTTATTATTAACATCAATTACCTCAGTAGTATTGATAAAAGGAACGGGTATTATTGCGAATTAAAAAACGGTAAAAATTTACCAATTGCCAAAAGAAGGCAAGATGCGTTTAATAAATTTTTAAGATTAAAAATTTAGATTTGATGCTTGTCAAACCAGTTATTTCCTAAAAGTTACCACTTATTTATTTAAACCTTGACTTTATTACAATAAGCCTAATATTTGCATCTATTATCCAAATATTTACGACTCATGATTAAATCTAAAATGTTTTCCACTAATTTTTTTATGACAGTTTTTCTGCTGTTAACGAGTTCACTAAAAATTTTAGCCCAACCTTATGATGATGGACCCGATCCACCTCCAATGCCAATAGACAATTATATCTATCCTATGATGCTTATAGCATGTATAGCAATGGTTTATTTTTTCGCAAAAAAGAATATAAACAAAAAAAAAAACCCTTAAACAAAAATAATTTGAAAACAATTACATTTTTAAACCAGAAAAATAAGCGTTTTTTTAGAGCTCTTATTGTACTGCTAGTTACTGGTAGTTTTTACGGACAAGTTCAACAGAATAGTTCCATATTTATAGGCGATGCAGGTGTGTTAGCTATTCATACTACACCTTATAATTTCGGAGCGTCTCCTGTTTATACTACCACAACAAGAACTGCCGTTAACTACGGCAAACTATACTTTTCAGCAGGAACAAACTTGGCTTCGGCTACAGATGCAAACCATGTAAATGGTTATGTTAGTTCTTTTGCTAATGTAGATTTTACCTTTCCTATTGGTAATGGTACTGTCCTTGCACCGGCAAGAGTACAAAGTGCAAATCTAACAGCAACTTATGATGGGGCCTATTATAGTGCTAATCCTTTAATTATTGATGCAGATCTTAATCTAAGTACATTAAAAGCAATTTCTACTTCTGAGTATTGGGATATACAAAGCACTTCAAGTGCTGCATTATCGCTAACTTGGAGAGCAGGTAGTAATATAGCAACTATGGCAGCAAGTATAACACTTGCTGATGTAGTTATTGCAGGATGGAACGGAACGCAATGGGAACAAATTCCTTCTGCAGTAGATAATCTTTATCTAGGTTCTGGTGCAACTAGTAATTTAACAGTCGGTTCAATAACTTCAACAATTCCTGTAGATTTCAGTACTTACTCTAAATTTACAATCGGAGCAAAAGGATCATGTGGTCCTTTAGTGGCTTCAAATGGACTAGTTAGAATATGGAATGGTTCGATTTGGATAGACACTTTAGGTTCTCTAGTTTCAGTTTCAGCTCCAACTTTAGAGAATTCAGTAATTATTCAAGCAGCTTACAATGCGGGTTCATTTTCTTGTAACTCGTTACAATTAGATGCAGACCTTACTCTTGGAGCTTATCAATACGTTGAAATTATCAATGGAGTAACAGGATCTTCAAAAATCATAATGGACTCTAGTGCAAGTGTTGTGCAAAGAGCCAGCGGAGTAGGAGTGCCAACTATAGAAATGACTAAAACAAGAACCGGACTACATAGATATGATTATGTTTACTTCGGAACGCCAGTTGCAGGTAATTTTTTAAGTGATATGGCTACGGCTAGTGCTTCAACAGTGGCAACTACAAATGCATTTTATTCATACTTAAACTATGTTACCGGTGCAGGTGGTGGTTGGGTTACTGCAACTGCAACAGAAGCTGGTAAAGGTTTTATTGCTCGTGTGGCTCAAATTGCCCCTTTTACAGATGCTTCAACAACAGACGCTGTTAGTGTCGTAATTGGTGGAGTAGCCAATAATGGAGATGTTACTTTAACAGCTACTAATGATCCTGCTCAAAACAACGGAGGAAGAAGCCATGTACTTTTAGCAAACCCTTATCCATCAGCTATTGATGGGGATAAATTTATAGAAGAGAATACAGCTTTAGATGGGGTTCTCTATATTTGGCAATCTGCTACCAGTTATTCAGGGTCGGGTCAATACAATCAGGCAGATTATTTAGCCTATACTAAAGCAGGTACTGTAGCCACTGCAATTATTGGAACATTTGACGGAAAAATCCCTTCAGGACAAGGGTTTAGAGTTAAAATCCTTCCAGATGGTTCAAACCCAACAACGGTTGCGGCTACAGCTAATATTAGTTTTACCAACTGCATGCGTGTAACGGGTAATAACAGTTCTTTTTATAAAAATAGCCAACAAAACACAACAGCAACTAGAGACCGATTTAAAATAAACATGACCGGTGATAACGGTGTGTTTAGTCAAATTTTGGTAGCTTATTTACCCGAAGCTACTTTAGGCTACGACAGAATGTACGACGCAGGTAGAAATTCAGTAAGTACGGCTCAGTTGTACAGTATTTTAGAAACTAATGGAAGTAGATTGTCCATAAATGCTAGACCAACTTTTGTCAATACAGATACGGTACCTGTCGGAGTCAGAAAAAGCAACACAAATACAGAGTCTTTTGTACTAAGTATAGCAGAACAAGAAGGTGTCTTTACAGACCCTACTGTAAAAGTATATTTACACGATAAAATAGCCAACACTTACCACGACTTCAGTACGGGAAGTTTTAACTACACTACTAATGAAGCTTTAGTAGAAAACAGGTTTGAAATTGTGTATCAAACAACTGTGTTGTCTAATGAAGAATTTACATTGCCAGAAGCTACAGTGCTATTAAACAACAATGCACTAAAGGTTGCATCAATCAACACAATCAATTACATACAAGTTTATGATGTAACAGGTAGAATGATTGAGCAATATCAAGCAATTGAAGCTACTACTTTCGAAGGAAAATTTAACCACGAAGAAAGTGTTTACATCGCAAAAATATTTTTTGATAGTGGTGCAGTGATTAGCAAAAAATTAATTCACACTTCAAAATAGTTGTAGATAAAAACAATAAAAACAATAAAAACAATAAAAACAATGAAAAAAACAATTATTACATGTGCCTTATT
>NZ_CAXBFR010000031.1:0-26897 GCF_963975005.1 uncultured Flavobacterium sp. | reverse complement strand
ACAATTGGATTCTCTTTCAATCATTACAGAAAAGATATGCTTACAATACAAAAACTAAGGAATTTTCTATAATTGCTCCTAAAGCTTTTATTTTTAAAGCTTATAAAACTTCAGATGGAATTTTTTTTCAAACTAACGAAGGTTTGTTTGAAATAGAAAAAGGAAAAAGTAAACTTTTTTTAAATGATCCAATTGTAAAAGATAATAAAATTATTAATCTTATAGAATCAAATGAAGGCTTGCTATTTGTAACTCAGATGCAAGGAATTTTTTCCTATAAAAATGGTCAATTAAACAGATATTTAACAAATGTTGATAATGAACTAAAACAAAGTAGTATATACAATTCTGAAGTTTTAAACGATGGAAGTTTTACTTTAGGAACAATTTCAAACGGAATATTTATATTAGATGATAGAGGGCAATTAAAATACAAAATAACCCAAAAGGATGGATTAAGCAATAACACCGTGCTATCATTATTTGAAGATGTGGATAAAAATTTATGGATTGGTTTAGATAATGGAATTAATTGTATCAATTTACAATCGCCAATAAAAAGTTACACTGATAATACTGGTGTGATTGGAACAGTCTATACATCTGCTATTCAGAATGATAAATTATATATTGGAACTAATCAAGGGTTGTTTTATAAATCAATAAATTCTAATTCAGATTTCACCTTTATTCAAGGTACGAAAGGCCAAGTATGGTCTTTGTTTCTTCATAACGGAACACTTTTTTGTGGTCATGATTCTGGAACTTTTGTTGTAAAAAACAATAGTGCTTCATTAATATATAATCAATCAGGAACTTGGAAATTCGAATCTTTGCCTAACAATAGAAATATTATTCTTCAAGGTAATTACTTAGGTATTTCTGTATTAGAGTTTCAAAATGAACAATGGGTTTTTAAAAATAAAATCAAAGGTTTTGATTATTCTTCAAAATATTTTGAAATTTTTAAAAATAATATTTATGTAAGTCATGAGTATAAAGGAATTTACAGATTTGATGTTAATAAGGAATTATCATTGGCTTCTAATTTATTTGAATATAAAAAACCTCTTAAAGGTAAAAATGCCAGTTTAATTAAATTCAATAATCAAATTTATTATGCTTCAAGAGAAGGAGTTTTTAAATTGAATTCAATAAACAAAAAGTTTGAAAAGGATTCATTATTAAGCAGTGTTTTTGAAAAAGACGAATATGTAACTGGTAAAATGGTTGTAGATCAATCAAATAATTTGTGGTTTTTTACAAAGAATTACATTCATTATTTTTCATCAAGTAAAATGACACAAGATTTAAAGAAAAATAGCTTGCCTATTCCTTCTTCTCTAACAAATTCAATGCCTGGATATGAAAATATTAATCAAATTAGTGATGAAACTTTTTTAATAGGAACTACAGATGGTTATTATGTTCTTAAAAACAAAGAAGTAAAATTTACCAATTATAAAGTATCGATTACCGGAGTTTTAAGTAATGTTTTAAATAAAAAAGCTGTTAATTATTCAATTAATGAGGAAGGTAGTTTTAATTATGATGAAAATAATATAATCTTTAATTTCACTATTCCAGAATATGACAAATATATAAATGCAGAATATCAATTTAAATTAGAAGGAATTCAAAACGAATGGAGCGAATGGAACTCAAAAACTAATGCGGTTTTCAAAAATTTACCTTCTGGGGATTATGTATTTAGTGTTCGTGCAAAGGTTACTAATTCAATTACAAAGAATATTGCGAGTTATTCATTTACAATCAAAAAAGCATGGTACTTAAGTAATGTAGCGCTATTGTTTTATTTTATATTATTTCTAATAATAGTCTTTTACATCAATAAAGTATATTATAATTTTCACGAAAAAAAGCATGAAAAAATTATTGCAGAAAACAATCTTCTACTCGAATTAAAAGAATTAGAAAGTGCTCAAGAAATAATGAAAATTAAAAATGAGCAATTGAGCCTTACTGTAGACAAGAAAAACAAAGAATTAGCTGTTTCTACTATGAATTTAATTAAGAAAACAGAACTACTAAACATCATAAAAGAGGATTTAAAAAGTTCAACGGAAGATTCATCTAATAGAAGTATAAAATCTATTATTTCTACTATTACAAGAAATGTAAAAGAAGAAGATACCTGGAATGTTTTTAAAGAAGCATTTGATAATGCCGACAAGGATTTTATCAAGAAAGTAAAAGAGCTTCACCCTAGTTTAACTCCAAATGATTTAAGACTTTGCGCCTACTTAAGACTTAATTTATCTTCAAAAGAAATAGCTCCTTTAATCAATATTTCTGTAAGAAGTGTAGAGATTAAACGATATCGTTTGCGAAAAAAAATGGATTTAACGCACGAACAAGGATTAGTTGAATATATTTTGTCAGTTTAGCCTATACAATATTTACTTTTCACCTATACAAGAGTACAACATTACCGATTTTTAAGCTAAAAAACCCTTTTTAATATTTAAATTAGTTGAATCTTAATTTATTGTTAATAAAGGATCTTTTATGAATTTATGATATAAAAACAATGCATTTATTGTAATGTATGTTTTTTGTTGTAGTTAATTTTAATTTTTTTACAATTATTAGATTAATTTTAAAATTCAATAATATAAAAAAATGGAGTCATCGTTTCTGAGTTTACTATTTTGATGATTTTCAAAATTTTATAAATGAAATTGTAACTTTTTCAAACAAATTAAATTTTTACTTTAAACTTTAAACACAAGTATATCAAATGAGAAAAATTATTTTTTTACTAATCATCGGATGTTTTTCATCTACAATTTATGCTCAAGCGGATAATGTAGCTGTAGTAAATAATTCTGATGGAATGAAATTAGTTGTAAATGGAAAAAATCTAATGATTAATGGTATGAATTGGGATTATACACCAATTGGTACTAATTACTCTTACAGTTTATGGACTCAATCAGATGAAGTTATTAAAGCAGCTCTTGACGATGAAATGAGTTTGTTAAAAAACATGGGTGTAAATACAATTCGTCAATACACTGGAGTACAACCAAAATGGATTACTTATATTTATGATAAGTATGGTATTTATACAATGCTTAATCACTCATTTGGTAGATATGGTTTAACGATTAATGGTACTTGGACACCAAACACAAATTATTCTAATGCTGCAACAAGAGAACTATTGCTTAAGGAAACTAAAGAAATGGTTGAAGAGTACAAAAACACCAGAGGTTTATTATTATTCCTTTTAGGAAATGAAAATAACTACGGATTATTTTGGGATGGAGCAGAAACAGAAGATATTCCTTTAGAAGATAGAAAGTCAACTGTAAGGGCTAAAGATATGTATGTGCTTTTCAATGAAGCAGTTGTTGAAATGAAAAAAGCAGACAAAAATCATCCAATGGCAATATGTAATGGTGATTTATTGTTTTTAGATATTATTGTAGAGGAGTGTAAAGATATCGATATTTTAGGAACAAATATGTATAGAGGTGTTTCTTTCGGAAATGCTTTTGATGAAGTGAAAAATAAATTAAAAAAACCAATTTTATTTACTGAATTTGGTGCAGATGCTTTTAACGCAATTGATAATGCTGAAGATCAAAAATCACAAGCTTATTACATGGTTAATAACTGGAAAGAAATATATGAAAATGCTTCTGGCTTAGGTAAAGCTAATAACTCATTAGGTGGATTTACATTTCAGTTTAGTGATGGTTGGTGGAAATTCGGACAAACTAAAAATCTTGATGTTCATGATAATAATGCTTCATGGTCAAATGGTGGATATCAATCTGATTATAAAGTTGGTGAAAATAACATGAACGAAGAATGGTTCGGAATTTGCGCAAAAGGCCCAACTAATGCAAGAGGTTTATATACTTTATATCCTCGTGCTGCATATTATGCCTTAAAAGAAGCACATTATTTAAATCCTTATGATAATGGAACTACTTTAGAGAGTGTTGACAGACATTTTAGTAATATACAATTAATGGATGCTGTGTTAAGAGCAAGAGGTGATAAAGCCGCTTTAGGTGGAAATGATTCAGATATTTTAAAAATTAGTAACCTAAGAGCAGAATTTACAACATTTAATACAGGAGGAAGTTTAATTACAACTCCAGATGTTGCTGATCCAGACAATACAACTTATCCAAACAAACTTGGATTTGATCATATGCAATCTTACTACATTGGCGTAGAAGGAAATCCAGCACCAAATATGAAAGCCAATGTGAATGTTAATATTCTTGGTCATGTTGCTGAAAATCCAATCAATGAAATTTTCTATGAAAATAGAGGTAGACCTATAACGGTTAATACAGATAATGGAAATGTAACATTAAATGATGTTAATAGAGTTCAAGTTTATAATGCAACATATTCTTGGAATGCAAAAGACTTTGAATTAAGAGGTTTTTATAGATCTGGACATTATCATTGGGGTTATGAAGGAGATTTCTTTGCTTTATATTCAGAAGCTAATTACGGTCCCAATTTAGATATCTATAATGGAGAAACTTTGGGTTTTGAAATTGATGGAAAAAGAAGTTTAAACGGTTTAAAAGCTGCTTTTGGTCCACAACTTTGGTGGGGAGCAAATCCAGCTTATTTATTAAAATATCAAAGAAAATTAGGAGTTTTTGATGCCGCAATTGTTTATCATGAAGATATCTCAAAAGCATCTGCAGCACTAACATCTATTGCAATTCCTCTTCCTAAAACTCGTAGAGCTACAATAGCTTTTAAAACTAAAATTTCTGATTTTGGATTTGAATTTGGGGGTATTTGGGGTGGTCAACCTTTAAATGGTAGAACTTTTCAATACGCTACTGGTGAAACAGGAAACTATACAGTTTATGATGATGTAGTAAAAGCTAAAGATAACTGGGGAGGAAAAGCAAAAATAACGTTCTCCAATGGAGCATTCAATGTTTATACTCAAGCAGCTGTAATGGGGCTAGTAGCAAATGGAGGTGCTGATAATACACAAACATTTACAGGATGGAGATTAAAAGATAGTGGAAGTGGAAATCAAGCTAATTTCTTAGCTGGTTTAACGTATGGTATAGGGAATTTTCAAATCGCTCCAAATTTCTTATGGCAAAAACCTTTATTGGATGCAATGCCTAATGATGTAAATGCACCAGGAAGGTTGAGAAACATTCAAGATGATCCATTTATAGTTAGAGCAAATAGAGAAACAGTTGGTGGTGAATTACTTTTTACTTATGATCCAACTCCAGGAACATGGTTTTATGAATGGGACAATGATAGAGCTGAAGATGCAAAATTTGCTTTTAGTAATGATTTTGTTTTCCGTCATTTGCCTACAACGCAAGATGCAGCTATTGGTTTTTTAAGTAATCGTTCTTCTTTTGCCTTTGCAAATTCTGCACCTGCACACGATTTATGGGAAAACAACACTCGTATAGTTTCTAAAGTTAGTCCAGAATTAGGTTTAATAGCAAACTTCTATTTTGGAAATGCACAAGCTAATGGTAGTGATACTAGATTAATCGAAAGATTTGGTGGTGATATTAGAGTAATTTATAAAAAAGTTAAAGTGGTTACTTCATTAAAAATTAACGATTGGGGTCCTTATGATTATCATAGAGATTTTAACTTGACTTATCCGGTACAGTCTTCAATAGATATTTCAACTTCAGTGGGAAAACCAGATTGGTTTATTTTACCAGACACAAAAATAGGAATTATGGGAATTTGGAGATCTCTTGATCAATATTCACCAAGATATTCTCCAAACTTAGCCGCTTCAGAATTTGCCACTTCGCCTACTATTAGTCCAGTTGGTTTTGGTAATGGTTCGGAATGGGAAATAAGAACATACATTCATATCAATATTGGGAAATAATAAAAAAAATTGAAAAAATGAAAAATAGTAAAATTAATTATTTAAAAAATGCTTTTCTTTTAGTATTAGTTCTCTTGACTAATATTAATTGTGAAAGAGATTTATCAGAGGATGCAACTTTGTCAACATTTTCCAAAACAGGTGAAATATTTACAGATTCTCCTGTAGGAATGGGAAGTAATTTTTACTTTCCTTACGGAGGTTCAAAGGCAACAGCTTGGTCTGTGGATAATGAAGTTAGTTATAAAGGTACCTCTTCAATGCGATTTGATATTCCTAATGCAAATGATCCAGAAGGAAACTATGCAGGAGCTATTTTTAGAATTGATGGCGCAGGAAGAGATTTAACAGGTTATGATGCACTTACATTTTGGGCTAAATCTTCTCAAGGAGTAAATATTGCAGAATTCGGGTTTGGTGAAGACTTTTTTCCAAATAAATATATAGCTACAATTACAAACGTGAGTGTAGGTACTATTTGGACAAAATATATTATTCCAATTCCAGATGCTTCTAAATTATTAGAAGAACGTGGAATGTTTAGATACGCTGCTGGAACTCAAGAGACAGGAGGTTTTGGATACACACTTTGGATTGATGAACTTAAATTTGAAAAATTAAATACCATAGGACAGTTACGTCCAAAAATTTTAAACGGAAATACACAAAGTATTACTTCTGTTATAGGTGGTAGTACTACACTAAATGGTTATAGCGCAACTTTTAACTTACCTACAGGTCAAGATGTTACAGTGATTTCTTCTCCATCTTATTTTAATTTTTCATCAAGTGCTACATCTGTGGCAACAGTAAATGAAACGGGTACTGTTTCTGTTGTAGGATCAGGTAACGCTGCTATAACAGCAACTTTAGCTGGTGTAGAAGCAGTAGGAGTTTTAAATGTCGAATCTATTGGTGCTTTTGTTTCGGCTCCAACACCAACTGAAAATGCAAATCAAGTTATTTCTATCTTTAGTGATGCTTACACAAATCAACCTGTTGACTTTTTAACAAGTAATTACCAACCTTACCAGACAACAACTTCTAGTCATTTTGAAGTAAATGGAGATAATGTATTAAATTATTTGAATTATAATTTTGTAGGTATTGAATTTAATCAAAATGTTCCAACTATTAATGCTTCATTAATGTCAACTTTACATTTTGATTTATTTATTCCTGGAAATTTTCCAACGGGTTCTTCAATCAGGCTTAAATTAAGAAATTTAGGTGCTAACGGATTGGTTGATAATGATTTTAATGGAAACCCAACAGGAGATGATACTGAAATAAGCTACGTAGTTGCAGCACCAGCTTTAGTGTCAGGTAATTGGATTAGTATTGATTTTAATATTACAGGTTTAACCAATAGAACTCAATTAGGTCAAATAGTTTTAGACTCAGTGACTGGAGTTGCACCTTCTGCATTTTTTGTAGACAATATTTACTTTTATAATGATGGAAGTATTATACCAAGTTCACCAACAGTTGCAGCACCTTCTCCAACTGTGCCTGCTGTAAATGTTATTTCACTTTTTAGCAATCAATATACTAATGTACCCGTTGATACCTGGAAAACATCTTGGTCAGTAGCAACATTTGCAGATGTTATAATTGCTGGAAATGCTACAAAAGAATATTCAAACTTAGATTTTGTAGGTATTGAAACAGTTAACAATCAAATAGATGCTTCTGGTATGACTCATGTTCATATTGATGTTTGGTCACCAAATTTCACTTCTTTTTCTTTAAAACTTGTAGACTTTGGAGCTAATGCAGCGTTTGGCGGAGGTGATGATACAGAACACCAAGTGAACTTTACAGCTCCATCACAAGGTCAGTGGATTAGCTATGACATCCCTTTAAGTAATTTCACAGGATTAACTTCTAAGCAACATTTAGCTCAGTACATACTTGTGGCTCAACCTTCAGGTTCTGCAAAAGTTTATATAGACAATCTGTATTTTCATAATTAGTAAGTTTTTTTAATTTAAACAATAAAAATGGAAAATAAAAAATATAACTTTTTTAGAAATAGTTTAATCCTAGGATTAATTATGCTAATTAACATAAATTGTGAAAGGGATTTGTCTGATGATGCTGTTAAAACTGGCTTTTCGACAACAGCTGAAGTTTTTATTGATGGTTTTAGCAGTGGACTAGAATATTACCCATATGAAAATTCAAAATTTGATGCTTTTACTGTTGATTGTGAAACAAAATACTCTGGTTCTTCATCTATGCGTTTTGACGTTCCCAATTTTGGTGATCCAGAAGGAGCATTTGCTGGAGCAATATTTAGAGATGATAACGGAGGAAGAGATTTAACACAATATAATGCCTTAACGTTTTGGGCAAAGGGTACTAAAGCTGGGAAAATTAATGAAATAGGTTATGGTCAAGATTTTGGAGAAAATAAATATGAAGTAAGCATACAAAACCTTCACCTAACAACCAATTGGAAAAAATATATTATTCCAATTCCAGATGCTTCAAAATTAACCCAGGAAAGAGGAATGTTTTGGTATGCAGAAGGACCAGAAGATGAAGATGGATATACATTTTGGATTGATGAATTAAAATTTGAAAAACTAGGAACTATTGCTCAAGGGCAAGTATCTATTTTAAATGGGAATAATCAAACAGTAACTTCTTATGTTGGTGTGAATTCTATAATTGATGGTATTACTGCAACATTTAATTTAACAAATGGTAGCAATCAAACAATCTCAATTAGTCCATCTTATTTGCAATTTAATTCTTCAAATACAGCTGTTGCTGCCGTAGATTCTTCTGGTTCTATAACTTCTTTAAGTGCAGGAACAGCTGTGATAAATGCAACTTTCGGAGGAGCTTCTGTGACTGGAAGTTTAACGGTAAATTGTGTTGGTGCATTTGTTCACGCTCCAACTCCTACAAAAAGTCAAGCAAATGTAATTTCACTTTTTTCAGATGTTTATTCAAATGTTCCTGTAAATTATTATAATGGTTATTGGCAACCTTGGCAAACTACTGTTTCAAATGATTTTTCTGTGCAAGGAGATAATATATTAAATTATACAATATTTAATTTTGTTGGGATAGAATATAGTAGTCCAACAATTGATGCAAATTTAATGACTCATGTTCATTTAGATGTATTTATCCCTGGATCAATTGAACCTGGAAGACAATTAAGAGTTCTAGTTGTAGATTTTGGTGCAGATGGTGTGTTTGGAGGTGGCGATGATACAAGACATTCTACAACTTTCACCGCTCCAACTTTGGTATCTCAAAATTGGATATCAATAGATATTCCTTTTTCTGCAATGCCTAATTTAGCTAGTAGATCACATCTTGCTCAGCTTATTTTAGAAGGTGGAGATGGTTCGTTAATTTATGTAGATAATATTTATTATTATAATTGATTCTAATCCAAGTACTAATAAAACTTTTTAAAAAATAAAAAATGAATAAATATATTAAAAATAGTAGCAGATATTTTTTTCTTTTTGGCGCATTTTCTTTGTTGCTAAGTTGTTCTGCAGATGAAAAACAAACTGTGACAACTTTAAATCAATTAGTTCTACAAGATGATTTTGAAATTGATGGTGCACCCGACAGTGCTTTATGGAATTATGATATTGGAAAAGGACCTGGAGGAGATGGCTGGGGTAACAACGAGCTTCAATATTATACTGACAGACCAGAAAATATTGTTGTAGAAAATGGGATGTTAAAAATAACAGCCATTCAAGAATTATATATGGGTTCTGGTTTTACATCGGCAAGAATTACTACAAAGGGTAAATTTGAACAACAATATGGTCGTTTTGAAGCTAGAATGAAATTGCCTTCTGGTAAAGGTTTATGGCCAGCCTTTTGGATGTTAGGAAACAACATAGATACTTCTAGTTGGCCGCAATGTGGTGAAATTGATATTATGGAAAACAGAGGAAGTCAGCCTTTAACTGTTTCTGGAGCACTTCATGGACCAGGTTATTCAGGAGGTACAGCAATAACAAAATCGTATAGTTTTACAAATAGTAGAGTTGATACTGATTTTCATATATATGGTGTAGAATGGGGACCAAATTATGTGAATTTTTACATAGATAATGTTTTATACAATCAAATTACTCCAGAGGATGCAACTGGAGAATGGGTTTTTAATTCCAATCCATTTTACATGCTTCTTAATCTTGCAGTTGGTGGAAACTTTGATGGTTCACCAAATAGTAATACTGCTTTTCCACAACAAATGTTAATAGATTACGTAAGAGTATACCAATAAAAAAAATATTTAATTAGAAATTTAAAATATTTAAATCAGGCTTTTTTTAATGCTTGACTAAGATTTTTATGTTAAATATTAAAATAATAAAATAGAATTCTTTAAAAAAAATCATGACTAATAGCCAAACCATAAGTATCGAAAATGAAAAAGAAAATAAAAAGGTATCTATGGATGTCATTTTATTAGAAGGTGAAAAATATTATAAAATAGCCAACAACGATGCTATGCGTCCTTTTTTTATGAGTATTGTAAGTGATTCCAATCACTGGATGTTTATTTCTAGTAATGGAGGATTAACAGCTGGTAGAAAAAATGCCGAATTTGCACTTTTTCCTTATTACACTGATGATAAGATTACAGAATCTTATGATTTAACAGGAAGTAAATCTATTTTTCAAATTCATTTTAATAATGAAATTCATGTTTGGGAACCTTTTTCAGAACGATTCTCCGTTAATAAATACGCAATTTCTCGAAATTTATACAAAAACCTTTACGGGAATAAAGTGATTTTTGAAGAAGTAAATCACGATTTAGAAATCACTTATCGTTATCAATGGAATTCAAGTAATAAATATGGTTTTGTTAGAAAGTCTGAATTAATCAATCATTCTGAAAACAACTACCAAATAGAATTAATTGACGGAATTCAAAACATTATGCCTTATGGTGTAAGTAGTGATTTGCAAAATGCAGCTAGTAACTTAGTTGATGCCTATAAAAGAAGTCAATTACATCAAAAAAGTGGTTTAGGAATTTTTGCTTTAAGTGCAATTATCGTAGATAAAGCAGAACCAAGTGAAGCCTTAAAGTCTAATGTTGTTTGGTCTTTAGGATTACATAATCCGAACCATTTAGTTTCATCTTTGCAGCTTTCAAACTTCAGAAATAAACTAAAAGTTACTCCAGAAAATGATGTTAAAGGTGAAAAAGGAGCTTATTTTTTAAATACTGAAATCACTTTAAAAGAGCATTCAAAACAAGAATGGACGATTGTAGCCAATGTAAATCAAGATCATTCTGATGTGGCTCAAATTATAAATACAATTCAAACCGAAAAAAATACCCAAGAATTAATTAATCAAGATATTGAATTGGGGACTAAAAAATTAATTGCTCTAAATGCTTCATCAGATGCTTTGCAATTAACCAACGATAATTTAAGAGATACGCGTCATTTTGCCAATACATTATTCAATATTATGCGTGGTGGAATTTTCGATTTCAATTACCAAATAGAAAAACAAGATTTTCTTAAATATATTGAGAAAGGAAACAAATTGGTTTTTCAAAAAACAGAAAAAAACTTAAATAATTTACCAGAATTATTTTCGCTAGAAACTTTAAAAGAATTTGCTTCTAAACAAAATAATTCAGATTTTGAACGATTGAGTTTAGAATATTTACCCCTAAAATTTAGTAGAAGACACGGTGATCCAAGTCGTCCATGGAATAAATTTTCTATCAATACACAAAGTGAAATTGATGGTTCAAAAATTTTAGATTACGAAGGAAATTGGAGAGATATTTTTCAAAATTGGGAAGCTTTAGCACATTCTTTTCCTGAGTTTATAGAAAATATGATTCATAAATTCTTAAATGCAACCACTTTTGATGGTTATAATCCTTATCGTGTTACCAAAGATGGTTTTGATTGGGAAACTATTGAAGAAGATAATCCTTGGTCATATATTGGATATTGGGGTGATCATCAAATTATTTATTTGTTGAAGTTTTTAGAAATTATTGAAAAGCACCAACCCAAAAAATTAGAAGCCTATTTTAATAAAGATATTTTCGTGTATGCTAATGTACCTTACGTTATCAAATCATATGAAGATATTCTAAAACATCCAAAAGACACAATTGCGTTTAACCATAAATTAGACGAACAAATTCGTGAGGAAAGAACCAAAATAGGTGCTGATGGTGCTTTATTGAAAGACACAAAAGGAGATATTTATAAAGTCAATTTTATTGAGAAAATGTTGGCCACGGTTTTGGCTAAGATGTCAAACTTTATTCCTGAAGGTGGAATTTGGTTAAATACACAAAGACCTGAATGGAACGATGCTAACAATGCTTTAGTTGGAAATGGTGTTTCAATGGTAACTTTATATTACTTGAGAAGATTCTTAAATTATTTTCAAAATTTAGTTGAAAACTCGGAAGTCGAACAAATAAAAATATCTAATGAAATGGTAGAATTTTATCATGCTATTAGAGAAAATTTAATAAAATTTGAACCATTATTAGAAGAAAAATTCAATGATTCAGATAGAAAAATGATTTTAGATGCTCTTGGAAAAGCAGCTTCAGAATATCGCAATCAAGTCTATCAAAATGGGTTTTGGGGAAATAAAAGAACCCATTCCATGGCTGGTTTAAAACGATTTATTAAAGTAAGTTTGAAATTTATTGACCATTCTATTGAAGCAAATAAAAGGACAGATAATCTGTATCATGCTTATAATTTGATGACAGTTGAAAATGATAAAGAAGTTTCAATTTCTTATTTAAGCGAAATGTTAGAAGGTCAGGTTGCTGTTTTAAGTTCAGGCTATTTGGCTTCAAAAGAAGCTTTAAAAGTTCTTGATGGATTAAAAAATAGTAAACTATTTAGAAAAGACCAATACAGTTATATTCTTTATCCAAATAAAGAATTACCAAAGTTTATAGAGAAAAACAACATTCCTAAAGAAGCGATTTCAAAATCTGAGTTACTTTCAGCATTAGTTGCCAATAACAATACACAAATTATTGAAAAAGACTGTTTTGGAGAATATCATTTTAACGGAAATTTCAAAAATGCAGCTGATTTAGAAAAAGCATTAGCATCATTAGCGAAAACTTCTTTTGCGACACAAGCTGAAAAAGATAAAAAACAAGTTTTACAAGCTTTTGAAGATGTTTTTAATCACAAATCATTCACGGGTCGTTCTGGAACTTTTTATGGTTATGAAGGTTTAGGTTCAATTTATTGGCACATGGTTTCTAAATTACAATTAGCGGTTCAAGAATGTTGCTTAAAAGCAGTAGAAGAGAACGAATCTGCAGAAGTTATAGGAAGATTGTTAGAGCATTATTACGAAATTAATGAAGGAATTGGTGTGCATAAATCACCAGCTTTATACGGAGCATTTCCAACCGATCCATATTCACATACACCAGCAGGAAAAGGAGCACAACAGCCAGGAATGACAGGTCAAGTAAAAGAAGATATTTTAAGCCGATTTGGAGAACTTGGTGTCTTTGTAAAAAATGGAAACCTATATTTCAATCCATGTTTATTGCGTAAAGATGAGTTCCTTTCAGAAACTAAAACATTTAATTATGTGGATTTGAATTTCAATCCAAAAACTATTGAAATAGAATCAAATTCGCTTTGTTTTACGTATTGTCAAATTCCGGTTATTTATAAAATATCCAACCAAAAAAGTATAGAAGTTGTCTACAATGACACCACAAATAAAAAGTTTGTTTCTTTAATTCTAGATGATAAAACAAGCAAACAAGTTTTTGAAAGAACAAATGAAATAGATCATATTGTTGTAAACGTCATAGAAAACGAATTAAAATAATAAAATGAATAGTAACTCTTTATTACATCTGAAATTAGGAATTAAATCTATTGCTCTACTAGCAATGCTTTTGATTGTAATTTCATGTAAAAAAGTGACTAAGATTAATAATGCCCCAAAAACTAAAGAAGTGACCGCAAAAGACATATTAGGAAATCCAAACTACTTAGCCATATGTTATGGAGGTTATCGAAAGAATAGTAGAGAAATTCAACCAACTATAGCACAATTAAAAGAAGATTTACTGATTTTAGCTGCCATGAATATAAAGGTTGTTCGTACTTATAATGTTCATTTAGCTCATGCTTCAAATGTTTTAAAAGCAATTGCTGAGTTAAAAAAAGAAAATCCTGATTTCGAAATGTACGTAATGTTAGGTGCATGGATTGACTGCCAAAATGCATGGACAGATTTAGAAAAAAATCATGAGGTAGAAAGCGCAAGAAATGCTATCGAAATTGATGAAGCTGTCAGATTAGCTAATAAATACCCAGAAATTGTAAAAATTATCGCTGTTGGAAATGAAGCAATGGTCAAATGGGCAGAAGAATATTTTGTGCAACCTAATGTAATTTTAAAATGGGTAAATCATTTACAAAAGCTTAAAAAAGACAATAAATTATCAAAGGATTTGTGGATTACTTGTTCGGATGATTTTGCCTCTTGGGGTGGATTAGACGATACTTATAAAGTCAAAGATTTAGAAGATTTAGTTAAAGCTGTAGATTATGTTTCTATGCATACGTATCCTTTTCATAATACACATTATAATCCTGAATTTTGGAAAATACCAAATCATCAAGGCAACTTACCAAAAAAAGATTTAACGGATGCAGCAATGAACAGAGCCGTATTATTTGCTAAAAACCAATACAATGCTGTTCAAAATTATGTAAGAAGTATTAGTCCTAACAAACCAATTCATATTGGAGAAACAGGTTGGGCCTCAAGTTCTGATGGGTTTTATGGAAATGAAGGTTCTAAAGCTTCAGACGAATATAAACAAGCCTATTATTATAATGCCATGAGAGAATGGACCAACAAAGAACGAATTTCTTGTTTTTTCTTTGAAGCATTTGATGAACCATGGAAAGATAGTGGAAATCCTTTAGGATCTGAAAATTATTTCGGAGTTTTTACTGTGGATGGAAAAGCAAAATATGCCTTATGGAAATATGTTGATGAAAAAGCTTTTGAAAAATTACAACGAAATGGAAAATTAATAGCTAAAACGTTTAATGGTAATAACGAAAAGTTAATGAAGACGATTTTAACTCCACCTAGACATTAAGATTATGAAACTTATTAACCACTTATTTTTCACCCTTTTAATTTTGACAATGATCAATTGTGATAAAAAAAATGATGCTTTACAAGTAGAGGTTTATGAAACTTCTGAATCAGGAAATGCTTTAACCAAAGTGACAGAATTTTCAAATGAAAAAGAAGTGGCTAAGATAAGTATAAACCCAGATGAAAAGTTTCAAACTATTACTGGTTTTGGAGGCTCTTTTACAGAAGCTTCGGCTACACTGCTCAATCGTTTGAGTGAGGAAAACCGTAAAAAAGTGTTAGAAGCTTATTTTAGTGAAGAAGGTTCTAATTATTCGCTAACTAGAACTCATATAGCTTCTTGTGATTTTTCATTAAGCAATTATACGTATGCTAAGGTCACTGATGATATGACATTAGAGCATTTTACCATTGAAGATGATAAAGAGGATCTTATTCCAATGATTTTAGAAGCAAAAGCTATCTCAAAGGATGGTTTCAAAATAATTGCTTCACCTTGGACTTGTCCACCTTGGATGAAAGACAATAAAAATTATGTGGGTGGAAAATTATTACCCGAATATAATGATGTTTTTGCTTTATATTTTTCAAAATATTTAACGGCTTACAAAAAAGAAGGAATAGATATTTGGGGAATTACAGTAATCAACGAACCTCACGGAAATGGAAATAATTGGGAAAGCACTCATTTTTCTCCAAAAGAAATGACTGATTTTGTTCAAAACCATTTAGGTCCAAAATTAGAAAAAGATGGAAAAGGAGATATTAAAATTTTAGGTTACGATCAAAATAGAGCTGGACTAAAAGAATGGGTTGACGAAATGTATAGAGATGAAAAAGCATCAAAATATTTTGCAGGAACAGCTGTTCATTGGTATGAAAGTACTTATGAAGTTTTCCCTGAAGATTTACAATATGCACATAATAAAGTGTCAAACAAATACCTTATTCAAACTGAAGCATGTGTAGATTCAGAAATCCCACATTGGAAAGATGATGCTTGGTACTGGAAAAAAGAGGCTACCGATTGGGGTTGGGATTGGGCAAGCGAAAAAGATAAATACTTACATCCAAAATACGCTCCTGTAAATCGTTATGCTAATGATATCATAGGCTGCTTAAATAATCAAGTAGATGGTTGGATTGATTGGAACATGGTTTTGGACAAACAAGGTGGACCAAATTGGTTTAAAAACTGGTGTGTGGCTCCAGTACTTGTTGATCCAGAAAAAGATGAAGTGTATTTTACCCCCTTGTATTATACTTTAGCTCACTTTAGTAAATTCATGCGACCTGGTGCAGTAAAAATTGGTTGCGAAATCGATAACAAAGCGCTGAAATCAACTGCAGTGAAAAATCCTGATGGGTCTATAGCAGTAGTTGTTTTTAATCCTACAGACAGCAATTATAGTATAGAATTAAATGTAAACAATAAAAAGGCTACAATAGCTATTCCTGCAAAAGCATTGCAAACAGTAATTATTAAATAAAAATCAAAATATGACACAAGTCAAACTATCTAATATAGAAAAAGTACCAATGCTTCAAAAAGCAGCTTTTGGTTCTGGACATTTAGTTAATAATTTATTACCAGGAGCATTAGGTGTGTTTTCATTTTTCTTGATAACTGCTTTTGGAATCGAACCTGCTATTGCTGGATTATTAGCTGCAATACCAAGATTTTTTGATGCCTTATCTGATCCAATTATGGGTTTTATTACAGATAATACATCATCAAAATGGGGAAGAAGAAGACCATACATATTTGTTGGAGCTATATTATCTGCAATTCTGTTTGTAATACAATGGCAAATGTTTGAAGAAAATGGATCTGCTTATAATTTTTGGTATTTCTTATCATTTTCAATTCTATTCATTTTTGCTAATACCATTTTTTCAACACCACTTATTGGAATGGGTTATGAAATGACTTCCGATACCAAAGAAAGAACAAGATTAATGGGAATTGCTAATATGGTAGGACAAATCTCTTGGATGATTGTTCCTTTGTTTTGGGTATTAATTGCCAATAAAGATTTGTTTGCTACTCAAGCAGATGGTGTTCGAACTTTATCACTTTATGTAGGTTTTGCTTGTTTAATTTTTGGTATTTTGCCAGCTTTATTCTGTAGAGAGATAGATGTTTCTGATGATGACAGTAAAGCAAAAATAACCTTTAAAAATTTAGCAGGTAATCTTAAAATATTAATACAAAACATTAAAAACATGACTAAAAACATGCCTTTTATGCGTTTGTGTGGAGCAACATTTTTAGTATTCAATGGTTTTCAGATGGTGGCTTCTTTTAGTTATTTTATTATTGTCTTTTATATGTATAATGGAAGTTATGAAATGGCTGGAACTGTACCTGCTATATTTTCTATTTTGGGAGCTTTCGTAACTGCAGTTATAATAATTCCAATAGTTTCTTGGATGGCAAATAAATATGGAAAAAGGAATGCGTTTATCATTTCAACATTTATTTCAATAATTGGGTATATACTAAAATGGTGGGGTTTTGTTGTGGTAGACGAAAATACAGCTGTGCTTTTTAATGATGTAATATTACAAGTAGGTGTCGTTAAGTTTTCTTTAGAAATGCCAATTATATTATTATTACCCATTCCTTTTATGGCGTTTGGATTAGGAGGATTATTTACGTTGATGATGAGTATGACGGCAGATGTTTGTGATTTAGATGAATTAAGAAATGGTTTGCCAAGAAGAGAAGGAACATTTGGAGCCGTTTATTGGTGGATGGTGAAAATTGGGCAGTCTATAGCCTTAGCATTAGGTGGATTAGTTTTAACAATAGTAGGGTTTGATGCTGGTAACTCAGTTCAAAGTTTAGAAACCATGAATGACTTAAGAGTTGCGGATATAATAATACCATCTGTAACAGCTGGATTGGCTGTCTGGATAATGTGGAATTATAGCCTTAATGAAGACAGAGTAAGTAAAATCAAAAAAGAATTAGAAGAAAGAAGAGCTGAAAAACAGAGAAAATTAAATATTCAATAAGATGTCATTTAGAAAAGATTATTTTAATTACGCGGAATCCATTGATTATAACAATACTGATTACACAAATGGTTTTGATTTTACTGAGCAATCTTCAGAAGAAATTAAGAATCATTTTGTAGAAGTTTTAGATGCTGGAATACACGGAATATGTTTCAGCTTATATGAAGATGGGCAAAAACCTGGTGATATCATTTCAGAAGAACAAGTAAGAAGAAGAATGAAAATCATTGCTCCCTACACAAAATGGGTACGCTCTTTTTCTTGTACGGAAGGAAATGAATTTATTCCTAAAATTGCCAAAGAAATGGGGATTAAAACCCTCGTTGGAGCTTGGTTAGGACATGATCCAGTAGTAAACGAAAAAGAAATTGAAGGTTTAATAGAATTAGCTAACGAAGGTTTTGTCGATATAGCCGCTGTTGGTAACGAAGTTATGTATCGAAAAGATTTATCGGAAGACGAATTATTGGATTTTATTGCAAGAGTTAAAAAAGAAATTCCATCAGATATTCCTGTCGGATATGTAGATGCTTATTATGAATTCACCATAAAGCCAAGAATAACTGAAGCTTGTGACGTCATATTAACCAATTGTTATCCTTATTGGGAAGGTTGCGAAATGGATTATTCTTTGGCACATATGAAGAGTATGTTTTATCAAGCTTTAGAGGCTGGAAAAGGCAAAAAAATAATCATTACTGAAACAGGTTGGCCCAGTAAAGGGGAAAGTTTTAAAGGTTCACATCCTTCAGAAGAAAATGCCATGAAATATTTTATCAACTCTCAACTTTGGTCTAGAGAAGCAAATATAGATATTTTCTATTTTTCTTCTTTTGATGAATCATGGAAAACGGGTCCAGAAGGAGAAGTTGGAGCACATTGGGGTGTTTGGGATAAAAACGAAAATTTAAAATATACAGATGAATAATATAAAAAACACAGTAGTATTATTTCTATTTACAACTTTATGTTTTGCTCAGGTTGATGTGACTTATAACGATTTGGTATGGTCGGATGAGTTTTCTACTAATGGAGCCGTTAATTCAAGCAATTGGTTTCATCAAACTCAGATTCCTTCAGGAGGAAATTGGTATAATGGAGAACAACAACATTATACAAATCAATTGTCAAATTCTTTTGTAGACGCAGGTTTTCTTAATATAGTTGCAAAAAAAGAGACATTCACAGATCAAGGATATACAAAACAATACACTTCGGCACGATTAAATTCTAAGTTTGCTTTTTTATATGGAAGAATAGATGTACGTGCAAAAATTCCAGTTGCTCAAGGTACATGGCCTGCAATTTGGACGCTAGGGAAAAATATAAATGAAGATGGTGGTTTTTTTGATGCCCTTTACGGTACTACCAATTGGCCAGCTTGTGGAGAAATTGATATCATGGAATATGGAATCACTCCATCACAACCTACAAATTATATTCAAAGTGCTCTTCATACACCTTCTTCTTTCGGAAATACAACAAATATAGGAGGAACAATTGCTCCTAATTTAGGAAATGACTTTCATGTTTATTCTATGAATTGGTCACCTTATCAAATTAGTTTTTTGATAGATAACGTCATTTTTTACACTTATAATCCTGCAGTTAAAAATGCAAGTAATTGGCCTTTTAATGCAGAACAATATATGCTTTTAAATATTGCAATGGGAGGAGTTGCAGGATCAATACCTTCAAGTTTTACGCAAAGTACGATGGAAATTGATTACGTTAGAGTTTATCAAAACACATTAGTTGATAATCAAGCGCCAACTAATTTTACGGCTTCAATTGGAGCAGTTACAAGTTCTTCAGTAGAATTACTTCTAAATGCTGACGATAATTCTGGAACAGTTGTTTACACTATTACTTATGGTAGCGAAACATTTACATTTGCCAATGCGTCTGGTGTTCAAAAGTCAGTTGTTATACCAAATTTACAGTCTAACACAAGTTATAGTTTTTCTGTATCAGCAAGTGATATAGCCAATAATAATTTTATAAATAATCCTATAAGCCTTACAGCTACAACTTTAGGAACAACGGCTTGTGCTGGATCAGATACTGAAGCACAACAAGGTTCATTTTCGTTGGGATATAATTACGCTTTTGAAACTCTTGGAAGCAATGTAAAAGTGACTTTTGAAATGTTAGATACAGATAAAGTAGGTGTTGTAGCTTATTTATGGAGACAAAGCCCATTTATGGAAACACAAATGACAAATGTTTCTGGAAATACTTTTACAAATACTATTACAGGTTTATCTTCTGGACAAACAATTAGTTATGCAGTTAAATTCGCCTATATGGGAGGTTTGTCTGTAACAAAATATTTTACTTATGTAGTCGGAGATAATTGTGCATTAGGACAAGCAACTTTAAATAAATTAGATGTATTTAGTTTTTTAAATCCAGTAACAGATTATTTAACGGTTTCTTCAATTGATTCTATTGATAAATTGGAAATATATAATTTAGCTGGCAATTTAGTGATGCAAGTATCACCAGACAGTAATAAAATTGATGTAAAACAACTTTCTAAAGGAATTTATTTATTAGCCGTTTATTCAGAAAACAGAAAAATAATTAAAAAAATAATTGTTAACTAAAATAGTTACTGAGCAATTTTTATAGTTTAAAGTTTGTTCCTTTTTACAACAATAACACTTATTTTTATTCAAAAAAGTATATTTTTATTACTTTTTTGAATAAAAGTTTGAGTTATATTTGGATTTTAAGAAAAATTTATGTTACATTTGGAGCATAAATAATCCAAATATTGATTAGCCTATAGCGAAAAAATACTTTTTAAAATTACATAACCCCAATTTAAAAGGTATTATTATGGCTAATAATCAACTCCCTGACGCAATTTTAGTGCAACAGTATGTCGCAGGAAATGAACAAGCCCTGTCACAATTAATCATCAGACATCAATCAAGAATTTACGGTTTCATTTATTCTAAATTAAATGATCGTGACTTATGCGATGATGTTTTTCAAGATACTTTTATAAAAGTAATCAAGACTCTTAAAACAAAATCATATAACGAAGAAGGTAAATTCCTTCCTTGGGTAATTCGTATTGCTCATAATCTTATTGTTGATCATTATCGTAAAAACAAGAAAATGCCAATGACAAGAGAAACAGAAACTTATTCTATTTTCGAGTTTATCAAAGACAACTCTTCCACTATTGAAGGACAAATGATAACGGAACAAGTAGAGGTAGATCTAAAAAGATTAATTGAAGAATTACCTAACGACCAAAAAGAAGTTTTGGTAATGCGTATGTATGAAGATTTAAGTTTCAAAGAAATTTCAGAACAAACAGGTGTTAGTATAAATACTGCTCTCGGAAGAATGCGTTATGCTCTTATGAATTTAAGAAAATTAATAGAGAAAAATCAGATTGTTTTAACAAATTAGAATTTGTTTAGTTATGTTTTATACTTTAAGGGTCATTCTGATATTCTCAAAATGGCTCTTTTATTTTGTGAAATAAATAATTTTAACATTTATACAATATTTATTTTTCATTTTCGTTATAGTATAAACAAACAAATATTTATGGCAAAAATTTACTCTAAAGAAAAATTAGCGTCTTCAAAAATGTTACCTAAAAAAGAAACTATTCAATTGATTTTAAGTTATTCAGCAGCATTCAATGTTGTTAAAGTCGGAAAAATCAATTTTGAATTTGTAGCTAATTAAAGAAAAATCCTGATAGAAAATGTCAGGATTTTTTTGTTTTAGAATCTATTTCAATTTCTTATAGTATTCGTTTAAAACTGATTTTCTTCCAATTGTTTTCGTAATAATATCGTTCTCCAAATTCCAACCACGAGCTTGAGAATATTCTCTTCCATACCAAATAATTTGTAAATGCAATTCATTCCATAATTCTTTTGGAAATATAGCTTTGGCATCTTTTTCAGTTTGAACTACGTTTTTTCCATTCGTTAAATTCCAACGATACATTAATCTGTGAATATGTGTGTCTACAGGAAAAGCTGGAACTCCAAAAGCTTGACTCATAACAACACTTGCTGTTTTATGACCCACGGCAGGCAATTCTTCTAAATATTCAAAACTCTGAGGCACTTCACCATTATGTTTGTCAATCAAAATATGTGATAAACCATAAATTCCTTTAGATTTCATTGGCGATAAACCACACGGACGAATTATTTCTTTAATTTCTTCCACAGACATTTTTATCATATCATACGGATTATCTGCTTTTGCAAATAGAATAGGAGTTATCTGATTCACACGTACATCTGTGCATTGAGCAGACAACAAAACAGCAATCAAAAGCGTGTAAGGATCTTTATGGTCTAATGGAATCGGAATTTCAGGATATAAGTCATTTAACGTATTTATAACAAAAGTTGCTCGCTCTTTCTTGGTCATTTTTGTAAATTTGAAATGTAAAATTAAACAATTGCAAGCTCAAGTACAATCAATAAACCATAAATTACATAAATATGACAACTTTAAAAAATGGAGATAAAGCACCGAACTTTTCAGGTTTAGACCAAAACGGAAACAAACATGAATTAGCTGATTATGAAGGAAAAAAATTAGTAGTTTTCTTTTATCCAAAGGCAAGTACACCTGGTTGTACAGCTGAAGCATGTGATTTAAGAGATAACTTCAATAAATTTGAAACTCAAAATTATGCTTTATTAGGAGTAAGTGCAGATAGTGCTAAAGCACAAATAAAATTCATAGAAAAATATGATTTACCTTTTCCACTAATTGCTGATGAAGATAAAAGTGTTATCAACGCATTTGGAGTTTGGGGACCAAAAAAATTCATGGGTAAAGAATATGATGGTATTCACAGAACTACTTTTATAATTGACGAAAAAGGTATTATTGAAGAAGTTATTGAAAAAGTAAAAACTAAAGAACATGCTTCGCAGATTTTAGGTTAGTATTTTAAATACAAAATCCTCATTTAAATTTATAAATAAGGATTTTGTATATTTTAATTTTCTAACTTTACTTTTTAACTTCACAATGTTCTAAGAAGCCAAATAAATTATCTTTCTTAATCAATTCTGGCACACCTTCTGGAACATTATCTTCCCAACCAGATTCATTAGCACAAATTTGTTTTAATACTTCTCTTGAGAATATTTTTAAGTTATTCTTTTCATAATTTTCTATATCAACTACTTTTCCATTGTAAGCAAAGAATTTATATAATTCTTTCATACGTGGATGTACTTTTAGGTTTTGAGAATTAATTATTTCGCCATCTTCTCCTTCCATTGGATATAAATAAACTTTTAAATCCCTATAAAATAGTTTTCCAAAGGCTTCCAAAATTCCACCACTCAAATGACGGTAATATTTTTCATCAAAGATATCTACTAGGTTATTTACACCCATAGCTAATCCCATACGAGCTTTAGTAAAAGTAGAGAAATACTCAACAACTTTATAATACTCTTGAAAATTCGAGATCATTACGGTTTGCCCTAATGAACAAAGCAATTCAGCTCTATCCATGAAGTCACGTTCGTCAATTTCTCCTTCAGAACGTAAATTAGATAATGTAATCTCAAAAATTACATATGTATTGTCTTTATCAACTTTGTTTTCCTGTACAAACATTTCTAGCGAACGTTTGTACATATTCATGTTTACTTTAGTAACAGGTCTAAAACTTCCTCTTAAAGCAAGAATATTTTTTTTGTATAAAACTGCAGCTGGAAGTATGTTTTTTCCTTCTGGATTAAACATTACGGCATCAGTCATTCCGTTTTTAACCAATTGCAAACTCATTAATCGATTGTCAACATTTTCAAAACGCGGTCCAGAAAAGTTAATAGAATCAATTTCTAATTGGTCTTTATCTAAATGGTCATATAAATAACGTAATAATTTTTTAGGATCATTGTATTTATAAAAAGCACCATAAATTAAGTTTACTCCTAAAGTGCCAAGTGTTTCTTGTTGTAATTTAGCATCAGTTTCTTTAAAACGAATGTGTAAAATAATCTCGTTATAAGCTTCGTTTGGCTCTACTTGATAATTAATTCCAACCCAACCGTGCCCTTTGAATTTTTTTGCAAAATCAATTGTTGCAACTGTATTTGCATAACTAAAAAATAACTTATTTGGATGTGTTTCACGATTTAATCGTTGTTCCATAAGATCTGTTTCATGGGCCAGCATTTTACGCAAACGACTTTCCGTTACATATCTACCATCTTCTTCATCACCATAAATAGCATCACTAAAGTCTTTGTCATAAGCAGACATTGCTTTAGCAATTGTTCCCGATGAACCACCTGCTCTAAAAAAATGACGAACAGTTTCTTGTCCAGCACCAATTTCAGCAAAAGTTCCATAAATATGTTCGTTCAGATTTATACGCAAAGCCTTGTCTTTTAACGAAGGTATTTGCTCTATCTCTTTGTCTCCTCTTAATTTAATTTCAGTCACAATTGTTTTTTTTATTGTAAAACGTTTTACAAAGGTACTTATTATATAAATTTTTTTTAGTTATTTTTACATAAAAATAACAAATTGAAGATCTATTTTTTAGGAACAGGAACATCACAAGGAATTCCAGTAATTGGAAGCAATCATTCCGTATGTTTAAGTACAGATAGTAAAGATAAAAGATTGCGAGTGTCTGTTTGGATACAAGAGGAAGATTTTTCAGTTGTAATTGATTGTGGACCCGATTTTAGGCAACAAATGTTAACTTCAAAATGCACACAAATTGATGCCCTTTTATTCACTCATGAGCATGCAGATCACACAGCTGGTTTAGATGATATTCGACCATTTTTTTTTCGACAAGGAAATATTCCCGTTTATGCACATGAACGTGTTTTGAATAATTTATCAAAAAGATTTGATTATATTTTCAATGATGAAAATAAATATCCTGGTGCACCTTCTGTGTTAAAAAATGTGGTTTTGGAAAATCAAAATTTTCAAATTAAAAATAAAACTATTGTTCCCATAAATGCTATGCACGGAAATTTGCAGGTTTTTGGATATAAAATGGATGATTTTGTCTATTTGACGGACATTAAAACCATAGAAAAAGTTGAAATCGAAAAAATAATTGGAGTCAAAGTTTTAGTAATTAATGCATTAAGAGAAGAAGAGCATAATACACATTTTAATTTAAAAGAAGCTTTAGATTTTATACATTTGGTCCAACCAAAAAAAGCTTATTTAACACACATAAGTCATTTGTTAGGTTTTCATGAAGAAGTGCAACAAAGGTTGCCAGAAAACGTTTATTTAGCTTATGACAATTTAGAAATAAAAATATAATAAATTTATAGTTATGAAGAATACGATTTTATACTTATTCATTTTTTCTTTGTTGATTAATATATTTCAATATGTTAATTCTAATAAGATTTTGGATGCCAAAGAGAAGCAGATTGTGAATTCAAAAAAATATTTAAAAATTTCTCGTGATTCATTAAAATTGCTTTCAGAAAACAATTCATTTGATTTAAAAAATAATGAAAATGCACAAGAATATTTTTATAATAAAGGTATGGATTATACTAAAATCATTGAAAGAGTTAATAACGATATCAATGCTTTAAATGCAAACAAAGCAGGAAATCCATTAATTCCGTATGATATGATTGACGGAAAACCTTTCTTGGTAAGTAGAATTAAAATGGTCAATCATAGATGGGTTATTGCCGAATTTTCTAATGGAAAAATTTGGGGAGAAGTACTTTTAAAATATTTTATTGTAGGCGATAAACCAACTGAATTTGAAACGATTGATACCGTTTTGTTTGAAGCTACTTTATAAAATAAATAATATATAAAATAAATTTACTAAATTTAGCATTCAATTATTAGACCATGAAAAAGTTTATGCTTTTCTGTTTATTGTTTACCTTCTTGACTTCTTGCGATTATGTATTGAAGAAAAAGGAAATTAATACTATGGTTAAAATTGATTCAGTACCAGAATTAGGTATTGCTATTGAAAAAGATAAAAACGGTTGTATAAAAGAAGCTGGTTATAAATGGTCAATTATTAAAGATAATTGTATTCGAATTTCAGATGAGGGTTATCGACTAAATCCAATTGATGATTTAGGTAATCTAGAACCCTCAAAAAGTGCTTATGTACTCTTAAATGATGATAAATTAAAAGCTGAAGTTTTTTTACAAGATTTACCCAAATCTATTTATTTTTCAAGAAAATCTAAAAGCGAAGATTTCTTGAAAAATAACTACAAACTTTCAATACAAACGGGTTATACTTTATCAGTGAATGATTCTATTATTTATAGAGCTGCCGAAACCGCAATAAAAGCAGTTGTAGGTTCAGATGTTGAAGAAAAATAATTACTTCTTTAACAACCAATCTTTAAAATCATAAAAATTTTGTGGTGATACGCCATGACCAATAGGATATTCTTTGTAAACCACATCTATTCCTAAATTTTCTAAAGTAGGTTTCGTCTTTCTTGCCCAATCAATCGGAATTACTTGGTCTACGATTCCGTGAGAAACAAAGAATTTTACTTTTGAAACATTATTTTTCAAATAATCTTCAGTTGCAATTTCCGTATTCAAATAACCACTTAATGCAGCAACTTTATTGATTTTTTCAGGATAAGTTAAAGCTATAGCGGAACTCAAAATTGCACCTTGACTAAAGCCAAATAGAGAAACTTTATCAGCATCAATATCATATTTTGCTATACATTCGTCTATAAACTCAACAATCAAATCACGTGAATTTCTAGCTTGATCTAAATCAGAAAACTTATTTTCATCAGCATCAAAATTTATGGCATACCAAGCGTAACTTCCATACATC